>JBOGIE010000284.1:0-3704 GCA_050742435.1 Acidimicrobiales bacterium
CGGCGTCCAGGGCGGCCAGGTCGGCGACCTTCTGGTTGTCCCGGGCCTCGTGGGCCATGAAGCCCAGGTCGACGGCCAGGCCGCCGGCGATCAGGGCCAGGACCAGGCCGACGGTCGACAGGACCAGGATGGCGCCCCGTTCGTCCTTCTTGCGTGTCGTTCGGTGCGTCACCGAGCCACTCCTCTGCTTGTCTGGGGGATCGGGATCAGGCCCTGTACTGGACAGTGGCCTTGGAACCGAGGGTGTCGACTGGTGCGAGCCGCAGGCCAGGGGCGGCCGGGACGACAGGGTGGTTCTCCCAGTCCCAGGAGATCGTCACGGTGATGCACTGCGGACCAGTGGGGTTGCCCGAGTCACATGCCGCGGCCACCGGGACGACCGTGTAGCGGCCATTCGGCTCACCCAGCAAGCTCTTCACGCGGTCTTCGGCGATGCCTTGGACCGCAGTGTCCGTGGCCCCCACCGCGGCGCGAGCGCCCTCGGCGGCGGCGTTGGTGACCCGCTGCTTGGTGGCCAGGGCCATGCCGAAGTAGATGAGCCCGTAGAGGATCATCACGAACAGGCCCACGACCATGGCGAACTCGACGAGGGCCGCGCCCTTCTGGTCGCGGCGGCGGAGCAGGCCGCGGCGGGTGCCTGCGGCCGGCAGGGGGTGATGTCGGTTCACGCGTTCAGCTCCATCCCTCGGGCGTGCGATCAGGACAGAGGACGTATCGGTACGAGCGGGGCCGAGCTTTAGGTCAAACGACCCAGATTCCTGCTACAGGTCCGCCCCGGCCACGCCGAAAACGTCTCTGGGCGACCACCCGGCGCGGGTGTCGGACCGAATCCATCAACTCGACAGACCGGAGATTTCCATCATGGGAAAGCGCTCGAACCTGATCGTGACCCTCGGCCTCGCCGTCTTCATCGTCGGTGCCGCGGCCACCTACCTCGTCGTTCGCAACAGTGACGACGGTGCGGCCGGCTCGGCGGGCAAGGTGCCCGTCCTGGTCGCGTCCAAGCCCATCCCCGCGGGGACGACCGGCACGGCCGTCGTCACCCAGGGCCTCATAAAGACCACGTCGGTCGCCCCGGACGCCCGGCCGGCCACCGCGGTGAGCGACGCCTCGCAGCTGGCGGGCAAGACGGTCGTCCTGGGCGTCTCCGAGGGCCAGATCCTCACCCTCGACCAGTTCCAGACCGCCCAGACCCGTATCGGAACGCTGCAGATCCCCGAGGGCAAGACCGCCCTGGCCCTGCAGCTGGCCAACGTGCCCGGCGTGGCCGGGTTCGCCGGCGCCGGCGACCGCATCAACATCTACGGCGTCATCAAGCCGGGCTCCGACCCCAAGAACCCCCAGGGAGCGGCCCACCTCATCATGCAGAACACCGAGGTGCTCAACGTCAACGGCGCCAACCTGGCCGCGGCCCAGGGCCAGCCCGGCGGCACCGGCCTGGTCTACCTCCTGGCCGTCAGCGCCCCCGAGGCCGAGCGCCTCATCTACCTGAGCTCCTTCGAGCAGCTGTACTTCTCGCTGGTCTCCAAGGACGCCGCTCCTGTGGGCGCCACCCCCGGCGCCAGCATCGCCGACGCCCTCCGGCAGTTCTGATCCCGGAACACGGAATTCCCCGAACACAGGAATTGAGGAGAAGCCACCGTGCGCAATCCCAAGATCCTCGTCCTCGAGAAGGACGAGAGCCTGGCCGAGCAGGTCCGGGGCGTGGCCGCCGAGCTGCGCCCCAGGCCTCAGGTGGTCGGCTGTGACCGGGCGACCGCCGTCGAGGAGGCCGTCAACGCCGACGGCCCCTTCGACGTGCTGATCGCCGGTCCCAGCCTGAGCACCAAGAACGGGCTCTCCGCCCTGCAGGCCATCCACGACGAGACCCCCGGCACCAGCCTGGTGCTGGCCTTCAACAAGCGGCCGGACGCCACCCTGCGGGAGATCATCCGCACCGGGGCCGTGGATCTGCTCCAGCTGCCGGTGGCCGACCGCAACCTGCACGACGCGGTCGAGCGTGCCGTGGCCCTCAGCCGTACCCGCCCCACCGAGACCGCCACCACCGTCCAGTCGACGGTCCCGGCGGCCAACCTGGGCACCGTCTTCACCGTGTCGTCGGCCACCGGCGGCTGCGGCAAGACGTTCTACGCCACCAACCTGGCCTACTACCTGCACCAGTACACCGGAAAGCGGACCTGCATCGTCGACCTCGACCTGCAGTTCGGGGAGGTGTCGACCGCCCTGCGGCTGCGCCCCCGGTTCACCATCTCCGACGCCCTCTCCCGGGAGGACATCGACGAGGTGGACCTGGCCGCCCACATCGACGAATACGTGGTCGCCCACGACTCGGGCGTGATGGTGCTGCCGGCCCCGAAGGACCCATCCGACGCCGACCGCATCCACCCGGCCGACGTCCAGCGCATCATCGAGGCCGCCCGCAAGAAGTTCGACTACGTGATCGTCGACACGCCGGCCGCGCTGACCGAGATCGTCCTGGCCGCCTTCGACATGTCGAACCAGCTCTACGTGATGGCCACCCTCGACCTGCCGAGCGTCCGCCACATGGGCGTGTTCCTGAACACCCTGGAGAAGCTGAAGATCCCGTCGGACAACATCAAGCTGATCCTCAACAAGGCCGAGCGTGACGTCGGCCTCGACGTCGACCAGGTCACCCGCCTCTTCCCGCAGGGCTTCACCTCGGTGCTGCCCTACGCCAAGGAGGTCACCAAGTCGGTCAACGTCGGCACCCCGGTGCTGGCCTTCTCCCCCACCGCCGACGTCAGCCGGCGCATGGCGGCCGGCATGAGCCCGCTGCTCCCCGAGGCCAACCGGGCGGCGTCCGCCGGTGCGGAGGCCCCGGTCAAGCGCAGCCTGTTCGCGCGGATATTCAACCTGTCCCCGTCCAACTCCTAGGAGGACATCGTGAAGCTCTCCGACAAACTGGCCGCCCTCGAGGAGCAGGAGGCCGCCGCCTCCACCTCGACCCGGTCTCCGGCCCCGGGCACCGTGCGGCGCCAGAGCACCCGCTCGACCGAGGCCACCGGCAACTCCCGGGCCCGCCAGTCCTCCGCCGCCAGCTGGCACGCCTCCAAGCGGAAGGTGCGTGAGCTGGTGCTCGCCGAGGTGGCGCCCAAGGCCACCGGCCTCTCCGAGAACGCCCTGGCCGCCGAGGTCAAGACCGCCCTCGACAAGATCCTCCAGCGGGAGGACGTCAAGGTCTCTCCCCGGGAGCGCCGCTCCTTCGTCCAGGAGATGATCTCCGACACCCTGGGCTACGGGCCGCTCGACCCCCTGCTGGCCGACACGTCGGTCACAGAAATCATGTGCAACAACTACGACGACGTCTGGATCGAGCGCGACGGCAAGCTGCACCACACCGGCGCCTCGTTCACCGACGACCAGCAGTACCGGCACGTGATCGAGAAGATCGTCGCCGGCGTGGGCCGCCGCATCGACGAGTCGTCCCCCATGGTCGACGCCCGCCTCCCCGACGGCTCCCGTGTCAACGCCATCCTCCCCCCGCTGGCCATCCACGGCCCCATCCTCACCATCCGGAAGTTCGCCGCCGACCCCTACACGGTCAAGGACCTCATCAACTTCGGCACCTTCACCCTCGACCTCTCGGTGGTGATGGAGGCCTGCGTGCGAGGCAAGCTGAACATCCTGGTCTCGGGTGGTACCGGCACCGGTAAGACGACCAACCTCAACGTGCTGTCGTCGTT
>JBOGIE010000285.1:0-3650 GCA_050742435.1 Acidimicrobiales bacterium
GATGGTGACCGCCTCCCGGGGGGCGAACCGGCCGGTCAGGACGCCGCTGGCCGTCTGGATGACCAGGTCCACGGCGACGTGACCGGCGGTCACCTCACTGGTCGATCCGGAGGGTGCCCACCACCGAGTTGGCCAGCGGGAGCAGGTCGGCCCGGCGGATGTGGCTGCCCAGGACGACGTAGAGGCAGAACGCCCGCCCGCCCAGGGAGAAGAACCACTGGGCCGCGGTGCGCCCGGGCACGGCCTTGGGCATGGCCGTGGGGCTGAAGTCGGCCGGGCCCAGGTTCGACGGCAGGCCCTCGTTCCTGAACAGGCCCTGGCCGGCGCGGTCGGGGTCAAACTCGAGCAGGACGACCAGCACGTCCTCGTCCTGCATGCGCTCGATGGCGCCCACCGCGTAGTCGCCCGGGTCGGGGGGCAGGGCAAAGTTGGCGGCGTGCAGGGCTCTCCGGGTGACGGCCTCGGCCTCGGCCTCGCGCCGGTAGATCCGGCCGTCCCAGCCGTCGGGCAGCTCGATCTCCAGTCCCGAGCGGGTCAGCTTCTCCACAACGAGCTCCTCAGTGGGCGATGGCGACCGCGCCGGCGGCGACCAGGGCCAGGGCCTGGACGGCGATGCCGGCGCGTTCGGACAGCGGCCGCCAGGCGTGCATGCGCCGCAGGGCGGCGCGCAGCTGGTCGGGCCGGCGGACAGGGGCGACGGCGAGGATGACGAGGGCCCGGGCCAGGCCGAAGGTGGCTCCCACCGCGGCGCCGGCCGCGGCCGACCCGGTGAGCAAGGCCAGGGCCAGGGTCAGGTACACGGCCGCGGTGTTCACGATGGTGACCACCCCCAGCCCCAGCTGGAACCCGAACCCGGCGCCGACCACCCAACCGCGGTAGCGGTAGAGCCAGTCCTTGTCGACCTGGCGGTGGACGGTGGGCAGCCGCAGCCCGCCGACACCCAGGTCGAAGGCCAGGGCCAGGGCGCACAGGGCGGCCACGAGGGCGGCGGTCGAGCCCGGGGTCAGGGCCAGCACGTCGCCGATGCCACCGAGAGCCGCGCCAAGCAGGGCGGCCGCCGCGGTGGAGGCCAGCAGGTAGGCCGACACGGTGACTCCCCATCGACGTTCACGGGCCCGCTCCCCGAGCGGGTGGATGCTGGCCAGCATCGACTCTCCTCAGGGCGACCAGCTGGAGCGGATGGCGGCCACCGTGGCCACGCACATCCCCGTGGCCAGCACCAGCCAGCCGGGCACTAGCCGCCTTGGCCGCGAGAGGGATACAGGCTCTCGTGGCCGGGATGGATGCCGGCCTGCTGCAGCTCGCGGTCGGCGCGGGCGTCGCCCGTCGCTGCGGCGTCGGCCACGGCCTGGGACCACAGGGAGACGACCTGCTGCCAGCTCTGGGCCGACCCCTCGCCCACGATCCGGCCGGTCGGGCCGTCGACGTAGACGAAGTAGGGCGTGTGCGGGACCTTGTACTCCAGCCAGGCCTCGGTGGACATCACCACCGGGAAGGCGGACGGCGAAAGCTCCCGGATGCGGGAAGGGCTCTCGGCCTCCGGGCCCTTGGTGACGACCACCAGGCGGGCGCCACCGGGGACGGCCAGGCGATCGGTGCCGCCGAAGGTGTCCCAGAAGCCGCCGCAGGTCAGGCAGCCGCTGGACAGGAAGGCCAGGAGCGTGCTCTGGCGGGCGCCGACCACGCCGATGCGCACCGCCTCGTCGGCCGGGGTGGCGCCGGAGAGGTCGAAGCCGGTGGCCGCGGTGCGCCGCACCGGTGCCGGCAGGCGGGTGGTAGCGCCGGTGCCCGGTGTGGCGTCGGGGTCGAGGCCGGCGCCCAGCTCGTGGAGCCGGCGCAGGATCTCGGCGTGGCTGCGCAGGAGCCCGGCCACCAGCAGGCCCAGGAGGACGATGGCGACCGCTTGGATCGCGACCACTTGGGCCATCAGCCGGTCTGCCGCCGCCAGCGCTGGTTGGGGCCGCCGTTCCACGGCCACTGGATGACCCCGGCGCCGTTGGCGGTGTTGAGACCGGCCACGTCGAGCACCTTGCCGCTGTGGCCGGCGGTGAACCGGACGGTGCCGTCGCCCAGGTCCTCCATGCGCCAGCGCTGGTTGGGCCCACCGTTCCACGGCCACTGGATGACGCCGGCGCCGTCGGCGGTCGACACGCCGTGCACGTCGAGGACCATGCCGCTGTGGCCCACGACCAGGCGGACGTTCCCGTCGCCCAGGGGCTCGATGGCCCACCGCTGGTTGGCCTGGCCGTTGGGCGGCCAGACGATGACCCCGGCGCCGGCGGCCTGGGAGACGAAGGCCACGTCGAGGGCCTTGCCGCTGTGGCTCACCGTGAGCACGTCGCCGGTGGCGGCCGGCGGCTCCTGGGGGGGCACCGGCGGCTCGGGCGAGATGCAGGAGGTGGTGTGGTTGGCGGTGGAGTCGTCCCAGAGGGCGGTGGTGTCGCAGTCGAACAGCTCGTAGGGCGGCGTGCAGGTGACGATGCGGCAGGCGATGGCGCCGTAGCACTCGATGTGGGTGTTGCACTGGCCGTAGCGGAAGACGTTGCAGCACGCCCGCCGGTTGTCGCAGCTCCCGCCCGCGCACTGGCAGTCGCAGGAGCTGGCCCCGCAGCTCTCGTTGCAGTCGACGTAGTACCGGGGGCCGTCGCAGAAGGTCGAGCCGTCGGCCCGCCACCAGCCGGCCTCGAACGATCCCGGCGGGCAGGCGTTGGAGCCGTCGGGGTTCACCGCGCAGCAGAACTCGGTGTAGCCGTCGCAGCAGGCCGAACCGCAGTCGCAGTCCGACCCCGCGCAGCCGCAGATGGCGGCGTAGGCGGTGCCGGGGCGCAGGATGTACTGCAGGGGCGACACGGCCAGGGCCGAGCCGGCCAGGGCGCTGCGCACCAGGAAGCCTCGCCGGGAGGTGCGGGCCCCGGGCCCCCAGGACGTTCGCCGTCTTCTCGGCCAGCCACTGGCTCACCGGCGGGCTCCCTGGAGCCTGGGCAGCACGGTGAGGGCCAGGTAGGCCAGCCAGGCGGTGGCCGCGGTCGACACGACGAAGGCCGCCTTGAGCAGGAGCGACCCGTCCATGCCGGTGACGGCGGCGGCCAGGCCGCCGCCGCCGCCGGCCCAGCCCAGGGCGATGGCGCCGGCGACCAGGGCGGCGCCCAGGTTGAGGGCCAGGTGGACGGCCGTGGGTGGGGTGTCCTGGCCGCCGAAGCAGCCGCAGGACGACAGGGGGACGTCGGCCCGGAGGGCGGCCACCACGAAGGCGGCGAAGCCCAGGTAGGAGGCGGCGACCAGGGCGGCGACCGGTCGGCCACCGTTGGCCAGAGCGGTCACGGCGACGGCCACCTCGGCCGCCGCGCCCAGGCGGACGAGGGTGGGCCAGGCGGGCAGGCCCACGCTGCGCAGGGCCCGGGCGGTGGTGTCGGGGCGGACGACCTTGAGGGCACCCGCGGCCCCCAGGAGGGCGGACGACACGAAGAAGGGGCCCGCCAGCGCTGCCACGGGGGAGCAGTCTAGGACGTGCCGAGGGGCGTCAGGGTATCGGGGCAGCCAGTGAAAAGGCGCTCTCGGACACCTTGACCTCGATGCGCCCGGCGCTGCCCGCAGCCGCGCCCTCGTCGACGGCCGGGGTGGTGCCCCGGAAGACGACCGACGCCCCCGGG
>JBOGIE010000286.1:0-3633 GCA_050742435.1 Acidimicrobiales bacterium
GCGCAGGAACCGCTGGGCGTGGATCCCCCGCCGGCGCGCCTCGGCGTCGGGACGGGCGCCGGCCTTGGTGCGGGCGCACTCCTCCCGCAGTTCCCCCAGCGACGAACGCCGGGCCTTCTCGAGCAGGCGGGCCTCGGCCGAGGGATCGAGCGCAGCCGCCTCGGCCACCGCGGCGGCCTGCTGGGCCGACAGCTCCCCGGCCCGGGCGGCGGCGGCCACCGCCGGCAGGCGCTCCAACCGCCGCGCCGTCTCCAGCGCCTCACCGGCGGCGGCCACCGACGTGCCCGTGACCCGGGCCAGGTGGTGGGCGGCCGAGCGCTCCCCGGCCTCCTTCCACCCACACGACCGAGCCGCGGCCAGGCCCTTGACCGTGGCCGCCATCTTCTCGATGGCCGCGGCCAGCTCCAGCGCGCACTCCGCCTGCTCAGCCGAGAGCAGCGACGGGTCGAAGGAGGACGCGTAGCGCCCCATCGCCTCCCGCAACTGCCCGAGCCGCTCACACATCGCAGCACTCCGAATCCGGAGGGCCTGACCAGGGAGGGAGCCCGCCTCCCTCGAACGTATGTTCGCATCCTAGCAAGGGACCGCAAGGGATGCAAGGACTGTCCTGGCGCGACGCGCCACAGGCGCGCCCGGTGTGACCGCCTCGTTGCGCCGGCGATGCAACCGCTCGGGCGGCTCGTGCATGACGCGCGTCGCCGCCCGACGGCCTGACCGCACATAGCGCCTCCCGGCGACAATTCATCGGCCTCCGCTCCACCGCCCAGGGCGCACCCTCAGGCACCGCCTCAGGGGATCTACGGTTCGACCGCTCCGGGCGCCTCCGCGCGGTCGCTCCGAGATGATCCGCCCCGCCCCACCCGCAAAGTCACACCCGTGGAATTTCGGCGACAACCCGGACAGAAGATGACCGGTTTAGGGGCGGAAGATGCCCTTGGGCGATGGCGGAGCGGACGGCAGGCGGCCGGATCAGGAAAATGCTTGACCTCAACTTAACTTGAAGTCGTAGGGTCCCACCCCGAAGGAATGTGAACCGGAGGAACGATGCCTGCACACGCTGCCGTAGAAGCGACCGGCCTGGTCAAGCGCTACGGGTCGACGACCGCCCTGGGCGGGATCGATCTCGACGTCCCGACCGGCACCGTGACCGCGGTGCTCGGCCCGAATGGCGCGGGCAAGACCACGGCCGTCCGAATCCTCACCACCCTGGCCGAGGCGGACGAGGGCGAAGCGCGCGTGGCCGGGTTCGACGTCCGCACCCACGCGACCGAGGTCCGGCGGCGGATCGGCCTGGCCGCCCAGGACGCCACCGTGGACCCCCTGCTGACCGGCCGGGAGAACCTGGTCATGGTCGGCGAGCTGCACCAGTTCAAGCGGGCCGAGGCCAAGGCACGGGCGGTCGAGCTGCTGCGCGAGTTCTCCCTCGAGGACGCCGCCGACCGGGTGACGTCCGGGTACTCGGGCGGCATGCGGCGGCGGCTGGACCTGGCCGTCACCCTGGTGGCCCGACCGCAGGTCCTGTTCCTCGACGAGCCCACCACCGGCCTCGATCCCAGGGCCCGGACCGATCTGTGGACGGTGCTCGACACCCTGGTCGGGCGGGGCACGACGCTGGTGCTCACCACCCAGTACCTGGAGGAGGCCGAGCGCCTGGCCGACGACATCGTCCTCATCGACCACGGCCAGGTCATCGCCCGGGGCGACGCCCGGAAGCTGAAGCGCCAGGTCGGCGGCGACCAGGTCCAGGCCGTCGTGGTCGAGCCGGCACGGTTGGTCGACGCCACCGCCATCCTCGCCCGGATCACGGGCTCCGAGCCCACCCCGGACGAGGCCACCCGGTCGGTCACCGCCCCCACCAGCCTGGGGGTCGAGGCCCTCGTCGCCGTGGCCGGCGCATTCAAGGAGGCCCAGATCGCGGTGGACGACCTGAGCCTGCGCCAGCCCACCCTGGACGAGGTGTTCCTGACCCTCACCGGTTCGGTTCCCGACACCCCCACCGCCACAGACACCGACGACGACGACACCGAGGAGACCGCGGCATGACCCTCATCACCACCGCCACCGCCACCGTCCCCGCCCAGCCGGCCGAGGCGCTCCACCCCCAGCGCGGCCTGCTCCACGACTCGTGGGTGATCGCACGGCGCGGCCTCATCCACATGAAGCGCCAGCCCGAGGCCCTGGCCGACGCCACCATCCAGCCCATCATGTTCGTCCTGCTGTTCGCCTACGTGTTCGGCGGCGCCATCGCCGTGCCCGGCGGCGGCAACTACCGCGAGTTCCTGATGGGCGGCATCTTCGCCCAGACCATCGTCTTCACCGCGTTCGGCGTGGCCATGTCGCTGGCCTACGACCGCAAGAACCAGGCGGTCGACCGCTTCCGTGCCCTGCCGGTGGCCCAGGGCTCGGTCCTGGCCGGCCACGCCATCGCCAACCTGTGCAAGTCGATGCTGCCGATCGTGCTCATGTCGCTGTGCGGGCTGGCCATCGGCTGGCGGGTCCGTGAGGGCCTGGTCGACGCGGCGACGGGGTACCTGCTCCTCGTTGCCTTCGCCTTCGCCATGATCTGGGTCGGCGTGCTGCTCGGCAGCAGGATCGCCACGCCCGAGGGGGTGCAGGGCTTCGGCTTCGCCGTCCTCTTCCCCATCACGTTCATGGCCAGCACGTTCGTGCCGACCGAGACCATGCCGGGCGTGCTGCGGACGATCGCCGAGTGGAACCCGGTGACCACCCTCGCCGACGCCCTGCGCGTCCAGTTCGGCAACCCCAACACCCCTCCCGCTCCTGGCGACCCATGGTCGATCGCCCACCCGTTCGCCTACTCGGTGATCTGGATCGTGGCCATCGTGGTGGTCTGCGCCCCGCTGGCCGTGCGGGCCTACCGCAAGTCGATCCGGAAGTAGCCGAAGCGCCCGGTCGACCAACCGAGGAGAGTGGGCGGTTCGCGGCGGAATACCGCACCGAATCGCCCACACCGGGCGCTGGGTCAGGTGGTGGGGAACGTGACCTCGTAGCGGACCCGCCCGGTGCCGTCGAGCACCCGCACCGCCTCCAGGGCCTCGGCGGGGACCTCGACGGCCTGGGCCATCGAGCCGTGCCCGTCCTGGATGGAGAAGCGGCCGACGGGCACGGGGTCCGGCATGCCCGCCCGGACCGCCTCCACCGAGAAGGAGGCGTTCAGGCCGTCGGTGCGGTCGAGGCTGACCACCAGCCAGGTCGGGTCCTCGCCGTAGACCACGGCCCGGCAGGTCCACTCGCCGTCGTCGTCGACCACCAGGGCGGTGCGCAGGGCAACGGGCACCGCCTCCTCGTCGCTGTCCGCCAGCCACGCCGCGCCGGCGGCCGAGAGGGTGGCCACAAGGGCGGCGGCGGCCACGCCGGCCAGGATGCGGCGACCCAGCGGCCGGCGGAGCGGGCGCATGGGAGCCACGCCCATGCGGGCCAGCACCTTGGACTCGAAGCCGGGCGGGGGCTCGGCCACGGGGGCCAGCAGCAGCATGGTGTCGGCTGCCCGGGCCAGCTGGTCCACCAGATCCCGGCAGGCGACGCACCCGGCCAGGTGGTCGAGGGCGGCGGCCCGCTCCGACCCGGACACGGTGCCCAGGGCCAGCTCGGCGGCCAGCTCCTCGAGCTCGG
>JBOGIE010000287.1:0-3617 GCA_050742435.1 Acidimicrobiales bacterium
GAGGCCCTCCCGCTCCTGCTCACGCTGTCCTCCGGTGTGAAGGGCTACACCACCATCCACGCCGGATCGGCCCGCCAGGCGCTGACCCGCCTGCGCTTCATCTGCCAGCTGGCCGACACGGCGAACGAGCTGCCCATGAGCGCGCTCAGCTCCCTGGTGAGCGAAGCGGTCGACGTCGTGGTGCACTGCAGCCGGGTGGCGGGCTCGCCCCGCATCACCGAGATCATCGCCGTGGAGGAGCCGCAGACCGGGCCGGATGCCGTGCAGTTCACGGCCACCGAGCTGTTCAGCCGGCCCCGGCCCGAGGAAGCGCTGACGTGGACCGGCAACCTTCCGCTCCGGACCGGCCGGGCGTTGGAGGAGGCCGGGTACGACGTCCACGAGCTGCTCGAAGGCGGAGGCAAGCGGGTCCGCACGGTGCGGGCGGTTCCCGCGGCAGACGAACCGGCCGCCCCGTCGCCCCGGCCAGCGGCGCGGCGGACCAGGAAGCGGGCGACACCGTGAGCGAGGGCCGGTCGCTGCTGCCGCTCGTGGTCGCCCTGGCCGGCGCCTACGGGGTCTTCCTGCTCTACACGTCCGTAGCCTTTGGCTGGAAGGGGTTGGGCGTCGGAGCGGCCCGGTTGCGCCCGGAGGCCCGGCCGCGAGCCAAGGCCGAGCAGTGGCTGGCTCAGGCCGGGCTGGAAGGCGTGGGCTCCGGGGAGTTCCTCACCGTGATGGCCGTCCTGTTCGTGGCCGGCGCGGGCCTCACCTTCGCCGTGCTCGGCGCGCCGCTGCCGGCCATGGCCGTGGGCGCCTTCGCCGCCACCTACCCGGCGGCGTCGTACCGGGCCCGGCGCCAGCAGCGGCGGGCCCGGGCGGCCGAGAGCTGGCCACGGATGATCGAGGAGATCGCCCTGCTGGCCGGCTCGCTGGGGCGCTCGGTCCCCCAGGCCCTCTTCGAGGTCGGGCGGGGCAGCCCCGAGGAGATGCGGCCGTCCTTCGCCGCCGCCCACCGCGAGTGGCTCATCAGCACCAATTTCGAGCGGAGCGTCGCCGTGCTGAGGGCGGGGCTGGCCGACGCCACCGCCGACGCCGCCTGCGAGACCCTCCTCGTGGCCCATGAGGTGGGCGGCACCGACGTCCAGCGCCGGCTGACCGCCCTGGTCGAGGACCGGGTGGCCGACCTCCAGGGCCGCAAGGACGCCCGGGCCCGCCAGGCCGGCGCCCGGTTCGCCCGCCGGTTCGTGCTCTTCGTCCCGGTCGGCATGGCCCTGGTCGGCCTGTCCATCGCCGGGGGGCACAACGCCTACCGCTCGGCCGAGGGCCAGCTGGCCGCGCTGTGCGCCATCGGCATGGTCGTCGCCTGCTGGCTGTGGTCGGGCCGGATCATGAAGCTCCCGGAGGAAGAGCGGGTCTTCCATGGGTGACCTCGACCGCATCCGGCTCGCCGTCCTGTGCGGTCTCACCCTCTGGGTGGGGACCACGCTGGTGCTCTCCCAGCTGCGGTGGTTTTCTCGCCCTCCGCTGGTCGAGCGGCTGCGCCCGTACAGCCCGGCCGGCATGGCCCGTCCCAGCCGGCGCAGCGCCATCCTCTCCGTCGACTCCTTCCGCGACGTCGTCCGTCCCCTGTGCCGCACGCTTGGCGAGCGGGTGGCCCGCTTGTTCGGCGTCAGCGAGGAGCTCGGCATCCGGCTGGAGCGCATCCACTCCACCGACGACGTCACAGGGTTCCGGGTGCGCCAGCTCGGGTGGAGCGTCGCCGGATTCGGGATCGGCACCCTGCTGGCCGTCGCCCTCGGACCGCCGGCGCCCATCGCCCTGCTCTTCATCCTCAGCGGCCCGCTGCTCGGATTCCTCGTGCCGGAACAGCAGGTGGCCTCGGCGTCCGACGCCTGGCGCCGACGGCTCACGCTGGAGCTGCCGGTGGTGGCCGAGCAGCTCGCCATGCTCCTGTCGGCCGGGTACTCCCTGGGCGCCGCCCTCAACCGCCTGGCCGCCCGGGGCCGGGGCAACGTCGCACGCGATCTCACCCGCGTCTGCATGCGTATGCGCCAGGGCCTCACCGAGATCGAGGCCCTGCGGGAGTGGGCCGAGGTCGCCGACGTCGAGGCCCTCCACCGCCTCCTGCCCATCCTGGGTCTCAACCGGGAAGCGTCCGACCTCGGGCGGCTGATCTCCGAAGAGGCCCGTTCCATCCGCAAGGACACCCAGCGCCGCTTGATCGAGACGGCCGAGCGCCGCGCCCAGCAGGTGTGGATCCCCGTCACGGTGGCCGCGCTGGTCCCCGGGGTGATCTTCCTCGCCGTCCCCTTCATGGAGGCGCTTCGCCTCTTCGCCGCACCGTGACACGAAAGATAAGGAGCACGAGATGGAGCTGACGCTGAACGCCTACGTGTGGGCCCGGAGCATGGTGTCGTCCTTGACCGCCAGGGACGAGGCCGGCGAGGGCGTGATCTCCACGGCCATCGCCGTGTTGATCATGGCCGCCCTCGGGGCCGTCATGTGGGTGGGCTTCCAGGCCATCTGGGGCAATGCCAGCACCCAGACCACGAACCAGATCAACACCATCGGGGCGCCGTAGGCGTCGGACGCGACCGGCCGGGGGCTCCGGTGGACGAGCGGGGAGGAGGGCCGATCTCGATCTGGATCGGCTTCTCCACCTTCCTCGTGATGCTGCTGTTCGCCGTACAGGTGCTGTTCAACCTGTACGCGGCGTCGGTGGTGACCGCCGTCTCCTACGACGCGGCCCGGCGGGTGGCCGGCAGCGACGGGGGTCCCGGGTACATGGCCGAGGCCGAGGAGCAGGCCCGCCAGGCGCTCGGCCGCTATTCCGACCGGGTCACCTTCGACTGGAGCGGCACGAGCGACGAAGAGGTGGTCCTGCGGGTCCGGTCGGACAACCCGAACATCCTCCTGCCGATGGGGGCCGGGCCGGCCGCCCTCGACACGGTCGACCGCACGATCCGGGTGCGGGTGGAGCGGTTCCGGTGAGGCTGCGGTGGCGGCGCGACGAGTCGGGACAGATGGCCGGGATCGAGGCCCTCCCCTTCGGGTTGCTCACGTTCGTGGTCGGCGCGCTGCTGGTCGCCAACGCCTGGGCGGTCATCGACGCCAAGATCGCCGTGTCCTCCGCCGCTCGGGAGGCGGTCCGGGCTTTCGTCGAGGCGCCGGTGGAAGGCGATCCCTTCGCCGCCGCCGACGCCGCGGCCCGGTCGGCCATCGAAGGCGCGGGCCGGGACCCCGACCAGCTGGTGCTCACGCCGCTCGAGGCCACCTTCGCCCGGTGCGAGACCGTGCGGTTCGAGGCCAGCTACCAGATCCCGGCCGTCCGGGTGCCATGGGTGGGCGGGTTCGGCTCGGGGTTCACGGCCACCGCCCGCCACGCCGAGGTGGTCGACCCGTACCGCACCGGCGTACCGCGAACGGTGAACGGCTGTGGGTCGACGCTCTGAGCGGGAGGGCGAGCGGGGCAGCACCCTGCTGCTCTTCCCCGCCGCCATCCTCATCATGGTGGCGCTGGCCGCCATGGCCGTCGACAGCGCCATCGCCTTCCTCGCCCAGCGCCAACTGGTCAACGCCACGGCGGCGGCGGCCAACGACGCGGCCACCGAGGCCCTCTCCGACGCCTCCTTCTACGA
>JBOGIE010000288.1:0-3613 GCA_050742435.1 Acidimicrobiales bacterium
GTGCTCGCCGGGTCGGTGTCGGCGGTCGGCCAGAAGGCGGCCATCAGCTCGTAGGTGACCCGGCCGTCGAGGAAGGCGCCCATGGTGCGCAGCTGCTCGTTGAAGTGGGTGTGGAGCTCGTCGTCGACCAGGTGCCAGTCGAGCTCCCGGCCCGGGCCTTCGATGAAGCCGTCGACCGACACCGACATCATGTAGATGATCCGCCCCATGGTGATCGCCGGACGTTAGCGCCGCGGCCACTCTCCGAGGGTGACTAGGCAGACGCACCGCGTGGGACTAGCGTGTCCGCGTTCGGAGCGGATGGGGGTTGTGATGTCGGGCAAGGCGGGCGCACGGAGGGCGGTGTCTTCGGTCCTCGCCCTTCTCGTGGGCATGGTCGGCGTGTTCGGCGTGGGAGCCGTGGTCACCGCCGGGCCGGCGGCCGGTGCGGCACCGATCCACGGGATCGACGTGAGCAGCTGGCAGGGGACGGTCGACTGGGGCGCGGTCCGGGGCTCGGGCCGCCTGTTCGCCTTCGCCAAGGCCACCGAAGGGGCGACGTTCGTCGACCGGACGTTCGCCGCCAACCGGGTGGGCATGGCCGGGGCCGGCCTCATCCTGCGCGGCTTCTACCACTTCGCCCGCCCCGACCGGAACAGCGCGGCGGCCGAGGCGGCACACTTCCTGCAGACGGTGGGGCCGCTGGGCCCGGGTGAGGTGGCGGTGCTCGACCTGGAGGTCGCCCCCGGCCCGGGGGTCGGGGACTGGGCGGCCGAATGGCTCGGCATCGTGGCCCAGGCCACGGGCCGGGTCCCCGTCCTCTACAGCTACCAGTCCTATCTCTACAGCATCCCCACCAGCCGGCTCACCCCGTACCCGCTGTGGGTGGCGTCGTGGGGCGCCAACGACGGCAGGATCCCTTCGTCGCCGCCGAGGACCGACCGGTGGAGCAAATGGACCTGGTGGCAGTACACGTCCAACGCCACGGTGCCCGGCGTCGCCGGCCGGGTGGACGACTCGATCTTCTCCGGCTCGGCCGAGGAGCTGGCCGCCTATGGAGGCGTGGCCGTCCCGGCTGGGCCCGCCGACCCTCTGGGGGACCTGGTGCGGGGCCTGCTGACCGACGTCCTGGGCGGGCTGCTCAGTCCCAAGCAGTAGGGTCGCCCGTATCGCAGGCTCCCCTCACCGGACGGCCGCCGTACGGGTGGCGACCGGGCTGGTGGCGCTGCTCGCCCTGCTCCCCGCCTGCTCCGATGCCACGGGCGACCGGGCTTCGGGCTCGGCGGCGACGGCGGTGACGACCAGCACCAGCGCGCCGGCCCAGCCGTCCACCACCACGGCGCCGTCGCCCACGCTCCCGGCCCGTTCCACCACCACCGCGGCGGCATCCACCCCCGAAGGCCACGCCCGGGCGCTCTACCAGGCCTGGACGGCGGGCGACCGGGCCGCGGCCGGCAACGTGGCCGACGCCGAGGCGGTGAACACTCTGTTCGCCCGGCAGTGGTCGGCCGGCGACGGGTGGACGTTCCTCGAGTGCTCGGGTGCCGCCGGCTCGGTCATCTGCGCATGGGAGCGCCCGGCCGGCCAGCAGCTGCTGATGCGGGTCCGGAACGCCACCGGTGGATTGCCGGTCGCCGTGGCCGAGGTGCGCTTCAACCCCTGAGCCGGCGCGGCTGAGGCGGGGTCAGTGGGTGCCGGGGCTCTCGGAGGCCGGCTCCCGGGGGACGCCGGCGTCGCGGCGCTCGGCGCGGAGGCTCAGCACCACCGTCACCGCCAGCACCCCGGCGATCACGCCCAGGCTGACCCAGGTGGGGAAGTGGTACCACTCGACGATGAGCATCTTGATGCCGACGAAGCCCAGGATCACCCCGAGGCCGAGGTTGAGGTAGCGGAACCGGTCGGCCATCCCGGCCAGGAGGAAGTAGAGGGCGCGGAGGCCCAAGATGGCGAAGGCGTTCGACGCGAAGACGATGAACGGCTCCCGCGACACGGCGAGGATGGCCGGGATCGAGTCCACGGCGAAGACCACGTCGGTCGACTCCACCAGGATGAGGACGGCGAACAGGGGCGTGGCCAGCCGCCGGCCCGTGCGGCGGGTGAACAGGTGCTGGCCGTCGTACTCGGTGGTGGAGGGAACGACGCGCCGGACCAGCTTGAGGACCGGGTTCGATTCCGGATGGACCTGGGCGCCCTGGTGGCGGGCGATCCGGAAGGCGGTGAACAGCAGGAAGGCGCCGAAGACGTAGAGGATCCAGTCGAAGGTCTCGATCAGGGCGACGCCGGCGAAGATGAAGATGGCCCGGAGGACCAGGGCGCCGAAGATGCCCCAGAACAGGACCCGGAACTGGTACTGGGCGGGCACGGCGAAGTAACTGAAGATGACCGCCCAGACGAAGACGTTGTCGACCGAGAGGCTCTTCTCGATCAGGTAGCCGGCCAGGTACTCGCCGGCGGCGGCCCCCCCGAACGCCCAGGCCATGACCAGGCTGAACGTCAGCCCGATGGTGATCCACACCGTGCTCTCGATGGCCGCCTCTCGCAGGCTGACCGCATGGGGCTTCCGGTGGACGATGAGCAGGTCGGCGAGCAGGAGGACGGCGATGCCGGCCACCAGCGCCCCCCAGGCCCAGAGCGGGATGTTGAGCGAGACGAAGTTCCCTGCCGTCTCCGCGGCGAGCGTGGTCATCTCGGCCTCCGCCCTGACCTCGTGGGGGGATGTTCAACGTGGGCGTGAATCGGCATGCTTCTCCGGCCTCTGCCAGAGGTCTCGCCACCCGCACAAACGGGCCGAGGTGCCGGGCCGAACGTCGACCGGGATGACGGCATGCCTCGCAGGGCTACTCCCCTCCGAAGGCGCCAACAGTACCGCAGGGCCGGTCGCCCGGCCGATTGCCGTCCGACCTCCGGCTCCGACCTCCGGCTCCGACCTCCGGCTCGGACCCCTTGCCTCGCCGACCGGCGGGTGGAAGGCTTTCCCCGGCGAGTGAGGCGCAGTGGTCCGGGAAGGGGGACGGGCTGTGTCCAGAGGTGGAAGGCCGCCGGGCCGGGCGGCCATGGTGCTGGCGGTGGTGCTCTCGGGCTTCACGCTGACCGGCTGCCACGAGCTGTACTGCAACTTCGTCGAGGGGCTGACCGGGACGCCGCTGGACTGCTCCCACGAGGGCTTCCCCGAGCTCCCCCCCGAGGTGTCGATCCCCCCGCTGCCTCCGCCCCCGTCGCTCCCGACCACGACGACCACCGTCGCCGAGCCGACGACCACCACCACCGAGCCGACCGGCACCACGTCCACCACGTCGAGCACCGTGCCCACCTCGACGTCGTCCACCACGTCCACGACCGTCACCGGCCCGTCCATCACCATGCCGTCGTTCGACATGTCCCAGTTCGCCTTCGACCCAGGGGACGTCGACGCGGATCTCGAGGACCGGGTGCCGACGCGCACCGTGCCGGAACGGAGGGTGCGCACCGGACCGTAAGGTCGGCCCGTGAAGATCGCGGTCGCCACCCCCGACACCCTGACCGCCCGCATGGCCGGGCCGGCCATCCGGGCGTGGCAGGTCGCCCGGGCGCTGGCCGCCGAGCACGAGGTGCAGCTGGTCACCACCACCCTGGCCGACCTGGCCGATGCACCCTT
>JBOGIE010000289.1:0-3583 GCA_050742435.1 Acidimicrobiales bacterium
GCGCTGTGGGCCAGGCTCGGGTCGCCGGGGCCGAAGTTGGTGGCCGGCACGCCACGGGAGGCGAAGCGGGCCACGTCGGTCCAGCCCAGCTTCCCCTGCGCCACGCCACCGCTGGCGGCCAGGATCGACTGCAGCAGCGGGTGCCCCAGCGACGGCAACGCCGCCTCGGCCATGTCGGTCACCTCGAACTCGTCGACCTCGCCCACCACCGCCCGCACGTGCGCCTCGGCCTCGGCCGGGGAGCGGTCGGGCGCGAACCGGTGGTTCAGGGTCACCGTGGCCCGGTCGGGGACCACGTTGTTGGCCACGCCCCCGGACACCCGGACCACCTGGAGGCCCTCCCGGAAGTGGCAGCCGTCGATGGTGACCTGGCGGCCCTCGTAGGCGGCGACCGAGGCCAGCAGGGGGGCCAGCCGGTGGATGGCGTTGCGGCCCAGCCAGGCCCGGGCGGTGTGGGCCCGCTCGCCGTGCATGGCCACCTCGGCTCGCATGGTCCCCTGGCAGCCGGCCTCCACGCGCGCCGACGTGGGTTCGGCCAGCACGGCGGCGTCCCCGGCCACGAGGTCGGGTCGCTCCCGGAACAGCCGCTCGATCCCGTTGAACCGGCTGTCGACCTCCTCGCACTCGTAGAAGACGTAGGTGGTGTCGACCGCCGGCTCCGCCACCGTCCGGGCCAGCTCGGCCAGCACCGCCACGCCGCTCTTCATGTCACAGGCGCCCAGGCCCCACAGCACGTCACCGTCGATCCGGGCCCGCTCGTTGGCGTTGGGCGGGACCGTGTCGGTGTGGCCGGCCAGGACCAGGCGCCTGGACCGCCCCAGCTCGGTCCGGGCGACCAGGTTGTCGCCGACACGGGCGAGGGACAGCCACGGCACGGGCGACAGCATCGCCTCGAGGTGGTCCGTCACTTCCCGCTCGTGATGGCTCACTGACGGGATATCGACCAGCTCGGCCGTCAGCTTGAGGAGGTCGGACACCTCACGCGCCGGAGGCGCCGTGCTGGCGGAGCAGCGTCTCCAGCTGGCCCTTGTCGTGGCGCTCGCCCTCGACCAGTCGGCGGATGACCAGGGCGCAGGGCAGGCCGAACTCCCCGCCCGGGTACGTCCGGGGCCGGGTGGCGGTGACGGCCACGCTCCACGGCGGGATCTCGCCCCGGCCCAGCTCCTGGCCGGTCTCGGCGTCGATCACGGGGATCGACCGGGACAGGATCAGGCCGGCGCCGAGCACCGAGCCCCGCCCGACCCGGGCCCCCTCGGTCACCATGCACCGGCTCCCGATCAGGCAGTCGTCGCCGACGATGACGGGCGCGGCCTGGGGCGGCTCGAGCACCCCGCCGATGCCGACGCCGCCGGAGAGGTGGACGTTGGCCCCCACCTGGGCGCAGGAGCCCACGGTGGCCCACGTGTCGACCATGGTGCCGGCGCCCACCCGGGCCCCGATGTTCACGTAGCTGGGCATGAGGACGGCGCCCCGGTCGATGAACGCCCCCCAGCGGGCCGAGGCCCCGGGGACCACCCGCACGCCGGCGTCGGCCCAGCCCCGCTTGAGGGGGATGCGGTCGGCGAACTCGAACGGGCCCAGCTCCATGGTCTCCAGGGCCGAGAGCCGGAACAGCATGAGGATGGCCTGCTTCAGCCAGATGTGGACGGTGACCTCGCCGGTGGCCTCGTCGACCTCCGCCACCCGGGCCTCGCCGCAGTCGAGGAGGGCGACGACCTCCCGGACCACCGCCAGGGCGTCGTGGTCGTCGGGCGTGAGCTCGGCGCGCCGCTCCCACAGCTCGGTGATCTGGGCCTGCAGGTCAGCCATGGCTGGCGAGGGTAGCCGGGGCTAGTCGGCGGCGGCACTGCCATCGGCGCCGGCGTCCGCGCCGGCGCGCCGGGCGGCGGCGTGCAGCGAACCCGGGGTGAGCACGCCGAGCAGGCGGCCGCCGTCGACCACCGCCACCCAGCCCAGGTCGGAGAGGAGCAGGGCGCTGGACACGTCCTTCAGGGTGGCGCCCGTCCCCACGGTCGGTGCGGTCACCGGGCGGCAGCGCTCGGCGACCACTCCGTCGCCCAGAACGTCGGCCCGGCGCAGCTCCCCCACCAGCCGCCCGTCCCCGTCGACCACGGCCGCCCATCCGGCCGGCTCGGGCGACTCGTCCATGGCCACGGCCGCCTTGTCCAGGGGCAGGTCCGGGGTCACGGTGACCGGCTGCTCGAGGGCGGCGGCGGCGACGGGCATGACCCCCAGGCGTTTCAGACCCCGGTCGGCGCCCACGAAGTCGGCCACGAAGGGCGACGCCGGGCGGCCCAGCACCTCGGTGGGCGGCGCGTACTGCTCCAGCACGCCGCCGTCGCGCAGCACGGCGATGCGGTCGCCCAGGCGCACGGCCTCGTCGATGTCGTGGGTGACGAACACCACCGTCTTGCCCACCTCGGACTGGAGCCGGAGGAACTCGGCCTGCAGCCGGTCGCGGGTGATGGGGTCGATGGCCCCGAACGGCTCGTCCAGGAGCAGCACGGGCGGGTCCACGCCCAGGGCCCGGGCCACGCCCACCCGCTGGCGCTGGCCGCCGGAGAGCTGGTGCGGGTAGCGCTTCCGGTAGCGGGCGGGGTCGAGCCCGACCAGCTCCAGCAGCTCGTCGACCCGGCGGCGGATGCGGTCCTTGTCCCAGTGCAGCAGCCGGGGCACGGTGGCCACGTTGCCGGCGACGGTGAGGTGCGGGAACAGGCCGACGTTCTGGATGACGTACCCGATCCTCCTGCGCAGCTCGACCGGGTCGGCGCCGGTGACGTCCTCGCCGCCCATGACGATGCGCCCGGACGTGGGCTCGATCAGCCGGTTGATCATCTTGAGCGTGGTGGTCTTGCCGCACCCCGAGGGGCCGACGAGCATGCAGATCTCACCCTTCCCCACCTCGAGATCCAGGGCGTCGACCGCGACCTGCCCGTTGTCCCAGCGCTTGGTCAGGGACTCGAGCCGGATCATCGCCACGGTTCGGCCGAAGTTGAGATGGCCCAGATTGGAATGACCTAGTCTGCCCGGCAGTGCCGGACCCGTGGGTGCGATGGGACTGGGTGAGCGACAACGGCGACAAGATCCTCGCCGCCACCCGCCAGCACGTGGAGCTCACGGTCATCGCCTTGGTCCTCGGCCTGCTCATCTCGTTCCCGCTGGCCCTGGCCGCCCGCCGGTGGCGGCGTACGACCGGTCCGATCCTCGGCCTGACCGGCGCCCTGTTCACCATCCCGTCCCTGGCCCTGTTCGCCCTGCTCGTGCCCTTCACCGGACTGTCCCGGACGACGGCCGAGATCGGCCTGGTGAGCTACACGCTGCTGATCCTGGTCCGGAACATCGTCGCCGGCCTCGACGGGGTGCCGGCCGACGTCCGGGAGGCGGCCCACGGGATGGGCTACCGGCCGGCGGGCCAGCTCCTGCGGGTGGAGCTCCCGCTCGCCCTGCCGGTCATCGTCGCCGGCATCCGGATCGCCACGGTGACAACCATCGGGCTGGTCACGGTCACCGGCCTCATCGGCCAGGGCGGGCTGGGCGCCCTGATCATCGAGGGCATCAACCGCGACTTCCGCAGTCCGCTGGT
>JBOGIE010000290.1:0-3557 GCA_050742435.1 Acidimicrobiales bacterium
GGCGCCGCCCGTTCGCCGAGGTCGAGGCCCGGCTGCGGGGGTTGCAGGCCGAGCTGGCCGAGGCGGCGTCCGACCTGCGCCAGGCCGGCGACGCCATCGTCGAGGAGCCCGAGGCGCTCGACCGGGTCCGGGCCCGGCGCCGCCTGCTGCGCGAGCTCTGCCGCAAGTACGGTGAGGAGCTGTCCGAGGTGATGGCGTTCGAGACCGAGGCCCGCACCCGGCTTGGCGAACTGGAGTCACACGGCGTGAGGGTGGAGACGCTCGAAACCGAGCGGCGGGAGGCGGTGGCGGCCGCGGAGCGGGCCGCGGCCAAGGTGGCGGCCATCCGCCGCAAGGCCGCGCCCGAGCTGGCCGCCCGGGTGCAGGGGCACCTGCGCGATCTGGCCATGCCGGGCGCCCGGCTGGAGGTGCTGGTCGAGGGCCCCGATCCGGCCGACGACGTGCAGTTCCTGCTCACCGCCAACCGGGGTGCCCCGCCGCTCCCGCTGGCCAAGATCGCCTCGGGGGGCGAGCTGGCCCGGGCCATGCTGGCCGCCCGCCTGGTCCTGAGCGACGCCCCGCCCACCCTGGTCTTCGACGAGGTCGACGCCGGTGTCGGCGGCGAGGCGGCGCTGGCCGTGGGCCGGGCCCTGGCCCAGCTGGCGGACGACCACCAGGTGCTGGTCGTCACCCACCTGCCCCAGGTGGCCTCGTTCGCCGGCCACCAGATCGTGGTGGCCAAGGACGACGCCGGCGACCGCACGGTGGCGTCGGCCCGCCACGTCCAGGGCGACGACCGGGTCGTCGAGCTGTCACGGATGCTCTCCGGCCAGCCCGGGTCGGGTACCGCCCGGGACCACGCCGAGGAGCTGTTGCAGATCGCCGCCGCCCAGAGGGCCCGCTGATGGCACGCGAGGGCCTGCGCCAGCGGTTCGGTCGCCCGGTCCTGCGGGCCGTCCCCGCCGAGGGGGTCGTGACCGGCCGGGCCCGGGTCGACCTCCGGACCAAGAACCTCATCCCCCGGCTCCAGCCCGGTGAGGTGGCGGTCATCGACCACGAGGACCTCGACCGGGTGGCGGCCGAGGGCCTGATCCTGGCCAAGGCCGGGGCGGTGGTGAACGCCGCCCGGTCGAGCTCCGGCCGGTACCCCAACCTCGGCCCCCTCCTGCTGGCCGCGGCGGGCATCCCCGTGGTCGACGACGTGGGCAAGGGCGTGATGACCACGGTGCGCGAGGGCCAGGTGCTGGAGATCGACGGCACCGAGGTGCGGCGCGGCGGCGGCGTGGTGGCCACCGGCGTCCGCCACACCCTGGAGTCGCTCGAGGCCCAGCTGGAGGCGGCCCGGCAGTCACTGGGCGACGAGCTGGAGCGCTTCGCCGAGAACACCCTGGAGTACCTGCGCCGGGAGCGCCACCTGCTCACCGACTCGCCGTTGCTGCCCGACCTCACCGTGGACCTGGCCGGCCGGCACGTGCTGATCGTCGTGCGGGGCGGCTCCGACGCCCGGGCCGACCTCGACGCCCTGGCCGCCTACATCAAGGAGATGCGCCCGGTGATGATCGGGGTCGACGGCGGGGCCGACGTCCTGCTGTCCGCCGGGCACAAGCCCCACCTGGTCGTCGGCGACTTCGACTCGGTGTCGACCGACGCCCTCCGCGTGGGCGCCCAGCTGATCGTCCACGCCTACCCCGGCGGCTCGGCCCCCGGCGCCACCCGCCTGGAGGAGCTCGGCCTCGAGCACACCACGTTCGAGGCCGCCGGCACCAGCGAGGACGTGGCCATGCTGCTGGCCTACGAGAAGCGGGCCGAGCTCATCGTGGCGGTCGGCACCCATGCCTCGATGATCGAGTTCTTCGACAAGGGCCGGGCCGGCATGGCGTCCACGTTCCTGGTCCGCCTGAAGGTCGGGCCCATCCTCGTCGACGCCAAGGGCGTGAGCCGGCTGTACCAGAGCCGGGTGCGCACGAGCGACGTCGTCCTCCTGGTGGTGGCCGCCCTGTTCGCCATGATCGTGATGGTGGCCGTGGCTCAACCGCTGCACGTGTTCGTCAAGGCCACGTGGTTCACCCTCACCGAGTCCTGGAACGCGGTGATCGGTTGATCAACCTCCGCTACCACATCGTCTCCCTGGTGGCGGTGTTCCTCGCCCTGGGGCTGGGCATCGTCATGGGCTCGACCGTCATCGACCGGGTGACGGTCGACGCCCTCAACAACCGGCTCGACGACGTCCAGCGGTCGGTGGGCGCCATCCGCGACGAGAACGGCCGGCTCAAGAGCCAGGTCGACCGGGGCGTGGACTTCGCCGAGACCACCCGCGACGAGTTGCTGCGCGGCCACCTCCGCGGCATCCCCGTGATGATCCTCGCCGTGGCCGGCATCGATCGCGGGCCGGTCGACGAGCTGCGCCAGGCACTGGTCGGCGCCCAGGCCACCATGCAGGGGACCATCTGGTTCACCAACAAGATGCGCCTGGCCTCCGAGGGCGACGTCCGGGCCCTGGCCGACGCCGTCGGCCTGCCGGTGGACCGGCCGGACGCGGTCCGCCGCCAGGCCTTGGCCAAGGTGGCCAACGCCCGGGAGGCGGCCACGTCCGAGGCCAGCCCCCTGGCCGCCCTGAGCAACACCGGATTCATCACCTACGAGGGACCTCCGGGGGGCGTGACGTCGACCACCGCCCCGCTCCCGTCGTCGCTCGCCTCGCTGCCGTTGGCCAACACCCGCTACGTGGTGGTGTCGGGTGCGGGGGCCGAGGTGGGCGACGCCGTCCTGGCCGTCCCCCTGGTGCAGGCCTTCGCCCAGGTGTCGGGCCGGGTGGTGGCCGCCGAGTCGGGGCAGGACACCCAGGGCGGCCGGGCCGTCTTCGTGGGCCTCCTCCGGGGCGACCTGGTGTCGGCCCGCCTCTCGACCGTCGACAACCTCGAGTCCCCCATGGGCCAGACCGCCACCGTCCTGGCCCTCGAGGACCTGGGCGTGCCGCAGTTCGGGCACTACGGCGTGGGCCCGGGAGCCCAGCGCATCCTGCCTGCCCCCGCGGCGTGAGCGGAGAGATCGTGAGCCGCGGGCCGCGAGCGTGAGCCTGGGGCCGCGGAGCCAGGTCACGGCGGGGAACGTGGCCGCCCGGGTCACCGGGCTGCTGCGGGTGGTGGCCGTGGGCGGTGCCCTGGGCACCACCTACCTGGGCAACACCTACCAGACCGCCAACCTGGTCTCGAACCTGCTCTTCGAGCTGCTGGCCGCCGGCATCCTGTCGTCGGTGCTGGTGCCGCCCTTCGTCGCCCTGCTCGACGGCGGCCGGCGCGAGGACGCCGAGCGCCTGGCCGGGGCGGTGCTGGGCGTGGCCCTGGCCGTCCTGGGCGCGGTGACGCTCCTCGGCCTGCTGGTGCGGCCGTGGATCATGCGGCTCCTGACCGTGGCCGTGGCCGACGAGGCGGTACGGGAGGCCGAGGTCCGCCTGGGCGGCTTCCTCCTGTGGCTCTTCCTGCCCCAGGTCCTGTTCTACGCGGTCAGCTCGGTGGCCACCGCCGTCCTCCACGGGGCCCGGCGGTTCGCGGCCGCGGCGTTCGCCCCGGTGGCCAACA
>JBOGIE010000291.1:0-3549 GCA_050742435.1 Acidimicrobiales bacterium
GCCCGGGCCAGCTGGTCCACCAGATCCCGGCAGGCGACGCACCCGGCCAGGTGGTCGAGGGCGGCGGCCCGCTCCGACCCGGACACGGTGCCCAGGGCCAGCTCGGCGGCCAGCTCCTCGAGCTCGGCGCACTTCACTGGTCCGACCTCCTGCTCCCCATGGACTGGCGCACCTTCTGCAGGCCGGTCCGGATGCGGGTCTTGGCCGTGCCCAGCGGGATCGACTCCAGCTCGCTGATCTCGGCCGCAGTGCGCCCACACAGGGCGGCCAGCAGCAGGGCCTGGCGCTGCTCGGCGGGCAGGTCCTCCAGCGCCGCCCGCAGGTCCCGCATGTCGGCCGCGGTCTCGGCCGCGCTCTCGGGATCGTCGGACGTGGAGATGCGCTGGTCGAGGCCGGACAGGACACCCGGGTCGACGGGCTGGGCCCGGCGGAGGCGCATGGCGTCGATGGCCAGGCTGCGGGTGATCACCAGCATCCAGGTGTGGACCGACCCCCGCCGGGCGTCGTAGGCCGGGGCGAAGCGCCAGGCCCGGAGGAACGCCTCCTGGGCCACGTCCTCGGCCAGGTCGGGGTCGCCGACCATCGAGCGGGCCAGCCCGTAGACCCGGCCCTGGTAGCGGCGGATGAACGCCGCGGCCGCGTCGGGGTCACCCAACGCGAAGCTGGCGAGCAGCGTGTCGTCGGACGCAACCCCCATGGTGACGAGGGTACGGCTCGGGCGGGGGGAAGGATTGCCGCAATCCCCGGGACGCGCTGGCCCGTAGCTACAGCCGTCCGGGGACATCGAGACGGGAGGACGAGCATGAGGAGTCCGAGACTGGCCGCGGTGCTGTTCAGCGCCACGCTGGCCATGGGGATGGCGGCGTGCGGCGACGACGACGAGCCGGTGACCACGGCCGGCGGCCAGACGCCGACCACGACCGGCGCCACCACGGCCAGCACCGCCGCGGCGGCGGTCACGACCACCCGGCCCCAGGCCACGGTGGCCACCGCCAACTCCCCGCTGGGCACCATCCTCGTGGACTCGGCCGGGAAGACCCTCTACACCTGGGACCGCGACACCAGCCCGACCAGCACGTGCACCGGCAACTGCGCCGCCACCTGGCCGCCTCTCGTCCTGGCAGCCGGCACCACCACCCCTGTGCCCGGGACCGGAGTGTCGGAGCTGACCACGTCGCCCCGGCCCGACGACGCCACCAGGATGCAGGTCGTCTGGAACGGCAAGCCGCTGTACTACTACGCCGCCGACACCGCGCCCGGCGACACCAAGGGCGACGGCGTGGGCGGCACCTGGCACGTGGCCAAGCCGTCCTAGGGGGCTGGGGTCAGCGGGCCCGGACCAGCTCGGCGACCCGGGCCCGCCGGAGCGCCTCGCGCTCCGGGCCCGTCCGGCGGAGGACGCCCTGGAGCTCCTCCACCAGGCCGTTGATGTCGAACGGCTTGCCCAGGTAGCCGTCGCAGCCCAGCGACCAGCCCCGGAGGGTGTCCTCGGGCAGCCCCTTGACGGTGCACAGGACCACGGGAAGCGAGGCGGTCCGGGGATCGCGCCGCAGGCGGCTGAGGGTCTCCCACCCGTCGACGTCGGGCATCTGCACGTCGAGGAGGACGATGTCGGGCAGCTCGCTGTCGGCCAGGATGCGGAGGGCCTCGCCGCCGCTCGAGGCGGCAGACACGGTGAACCCGGCCATGGAAAGCACCAGCTCGGCCAGGAGCCGGATGTCCGGCGCGTCGTCGACGACCAGGGCCCGCCGGCTCATGACGCGCCACCTCGCGACAACACGCCCAGCTGGCGCATGAAGTCCTTGATGCCCGATTGGTCCCCGTCGATCCCATCCGGAGCGTCCGGCGACTCGTCGGTGGCCGGAGCGACGATGGCGGGGAGGGTCACGGTGAACGTGCTCCCCCGGCCGACTGCGGTCTCCACGCCGATACCCCCTCCCATGGCCTCGACCATGGAGGAGACGATGTAGAGGCCGATGCCGGTGCCGCCGAAGCGGCGGACGTCGGTGGACTCGGCCTGCCAGAACTTGTCGAAGCAGTGACGGGCCTGCTCCTCGTCCATGCCGATGCCGATGTCGCTCACCGAGATCTCCACCGAGCCGCCCGCCCGCCGGCCCGAGAGGACCACCGGGCCGCCGTCGGAGTACTTGACCGCGTTGTCGAGCAGGTGGTCGACGGCGGTGCCGAGGGCCAGCGGGTCGGCTCGGGCGACAAGCGACTCCTGGGCCACCTGGAGGATGACGTGGCGTCCGGAGGCATCCTGGATGGCGTTGGCCCGCTCCACCAGCAGGGGCCGGACGTCGACCCGGCGGACGTCGACGCTGACCCGGCCGCCCTCGATCTTGCTGGACAGCAGGAGGCGGTCGACGATCGAAGACAGCTCCAGCGCCCGGCGGCGGATGGCGGCCACCGCTTCGGCCTGGCGGTCATGGGGCATGTCCGGGAAGCGCAGCATGGTCTCGGCGAAGCCGGCGATGACCGTGACGGGGGTCTTGAGCTCGTGGGAGGCGGTGGCCAGGAACAGGGTCTTGGCCTCGTCGGCCTCCTTGAGCCGGGTGATGTCCCGCAGGGAGTGGACGACCTCCACCCCGCCCTGCTCGTCGTTGACGGCGAAGGCCCCGGCCAGCAGGGGCTGGCGGCGACCGTCGGGCAGGAGGCGCCACACCTCGCGGCCGGAGCCGGCGTCGGCGGCACCGAGGAGGGGGCAGCCGGCCTGGCAGTCCAGCATGCGCTCCCCGTCCCGCAGGCCCAGGGCCCGCGAGCAGTGGACGCCCACCGCCGAACGGGTCTGCTGGCCGATGAGGCGCTCCCCGGCGGGGTTGCACTCCAGGACGACCCCCGAGCCGTCGGTGACCACGATGCCGTCGGCCACCCGGGCGAGGATGGTCTCGGCCTTCTGCTGGAAGCGGTGAGAGTTCACCGCGGCCAGGCGGTGGTCGCGGGCGATGCGGCCCACGACGACGACCAGGCCAGCCATGGCGAGGGCGAACACCACCAGCAGCCCGATCGACATGCTGTCCTCGGTCGGGAGGAGGATCTGGGCCAGGACGGTGAGGCTCACGCAAAAGCCGAGGAGGAACCAGGCGTGCCGGGCCGGCCACAGGGAGGCGGCCAGGCTGACGGCCAGGGCGTCGGCCAGCATGAAGACGCCCCACGCCCACGGGACCAGGCACTGGGCGGCGAAGACGACGACCACGTCGCTCATCGGCCCGCCGTAGACGGCGAGGCGGAGGGGGCGCCGGCCGGCCCGGCCGGTCGAGGCGACCAGGAGGAAGATCGTCCAGGGCAGCCAGACCAGCCCCACGGAGAGGAAGAGCACGGCGAGGGGGCGGTCCCACTGCCGGGCGCCGACCAGCCCGGCGGCCGTGGCGGTGGTGGCCACGATCATCCTGACCACGCTGGCGGCCCGGACCGCGGTCAGGTCCACGTTGGAGCCGACGCCGCCGAGGTAGCCGGGGGCGCCTCCGGACCCGGTCACGGGGAGGCCGCCAGCTCCGGCACGGCGAACCATCGGCCGGCCACCACCATGCGGTTGCGGCCCTGGGACTT
>JBOGIE010000292.1:0-3541 GCA_050742435.1 Acidimicrobiales bacterium
GGAGGTGGCGTCGAGCACCACGCCGTCCACGCCGAAGGCGGCGGCGTTGCGGAACAGCGCCCCCAGGTTCTCGTTGTCGGTGACGCCCTCGGCGACGATCAGCCGGTCGGCTGCGGAGGCGACCCCGACCAGGTCTGGGTGCGGGCGGCGGGCGGCCGACGCCAGGGCCCCCCGGTGGAAGTGGAAGCCGGTGATGGAGGTCATCACCGC
The DNA here is from genome assembly GCA_050742435.1 of Acidimicrobiales bacterium. Taxonomy (GTDB): domain Bacteria; phylum Actinomycetota; class Acidimicrobiia; order Acidimicrobiales; family AC-14; genus CADCTB01. Next base: position 211 of record JBOGIE010000292.1, read on the forward strand.
CTGGCTGACCTCGTACACGGGGGCGTCGACGCCGCCGAGGTCCTCCTCCAGCGCAGCCCGGCCCTGGGCGGTGACCAGGACGGCCCGTACGGGATAGGAGGAACGCAGGAGCTGGCGGATGACCAGCGCCCCCTCGGCCACGAAGAAGCCGTCGCTGTCGGGCTGCTCCCGCCGGCGGCGGAGCTCGGGGTCGTTGAGGCTGAAGAAGTCGGCCACGCGGGGATCGGAGGGATCGGTGACCGGCTGCGGTTGAGGCCTCAACGTCGTCTGTACCATGGTGGCGTGGCCGCGACCCGCTGGCTGACCGAGGACGAGCAGCGGACGTGGAGAGCGTTCCTCGCCGCCATGCGCCTGCTCAGCGACCAGCTCGACCGCGAGCTCCAGCGCGACGCCAACATGCCCCACACCTACTACGAAATCCTCGTCCGGCTGTCGGAGACGCCCGACCGCACCATGCGCATGAGCCAGCTGGCCGACACCTGCCAGTCGTCGCGCAGCCGGCTGTCCCATGCCGTGGCCCGGCTGGAGGAGGCCGGGTGGGTGCAGCGCCAGGCTTGCCCGACCGACAAGCGGGGTGCCCTCGCCGTCCTCACCGACAAGGGCTACGCCGCCCTGGAGGCGGCGGCGCCGGGCCACGTGGAAGGGGTCCGGCGCCACCTGTTCGACGTCCTCACCCCCGAGCAGGTGGCGCAGCTGGGCCGGATCAGCGCCGCCATCCGGGACGGCCTGCTGCTCACGGGGGACGACGGGCCACACACTCCAGATGGGCTCCCCAGCGGCTCAGGGCCGGAGGAAGTCGCGACTCCAACCTACTGAGCGCCTGCCAGGCCGGGCGGTCGACAGGGGCGGGCAGGGCCCAGGCGGCGAAGGAGACCAGGCTGTGCTGGCGGTGTTCGACCGGCTCCAGGCCGGCGGCGGTCAGGTCTTGGAGCAGCGAGCGGGCGGTGAAGCGGGCGTGGACGCCCACCCCGTCCCAGGAGGCGTGCAGCCGCCGGCCGGCCCGCAGGACCGGGTTGTCCTCCACCGACTCGGCCAGCACCAGCGTCCCGCCCGGGCGCAGGACCCGCCGCACCTCGGCCAGCACCCGGGCCGGATCGGGCAGGTGGTGGAGGACGTGCAGGCACCACACCAGGCCCACGCTCCCGGGGGCCAGGGGCAGGTGGGCCCCGTCGCCCGCCACCACCGGCCCGTGGCGGCCGGCCAGGGCGGCCCGGTCGGGCTCCCGCTCGACCCCGACCGCGGGGATGCCCCGCCGCCCGAGCTCCTCCATCCAGTAGCCCCGGCCGCACCCCAGGTCGAGCACCGGGCCGGGCCCGGCGCCGGCGCCGGCCAGCCGCTCCAGCCGCGTCTCCAGCCAGGGGTTGAGAGGGCGGCGCCCGCTCACGCCCGGCCGGTGCCGGCCACCACCGTGACCATGTACAGGGCCAGGTCGGGCAGCCGGGCGGTCAGCCGCTCGTCGAGGCCGGTGACCCGGTCGAGCGCCCGGCCCTCGGACATGCACAGCAGCCGGCGGGGGGCGGAGAACCGGGTGGCCAGGACCAGCTCGTAGGGCAGCCACCCGAACTCGGTGGTCCGCAGGATCCGGCAGCCGGCGGCGGCGAAGGCGGCGGCGTTGCGCCGGTAGCCGCCGAACAGGAACCGCTCCTGGCGGAACCAGATGCAGTTGATGCAGTGGACCGGGCACCAGATGCGGGGCTCGACCACGACCACCCGCCCCTCGGGACCGGCCAGCCGCATGGCCCGGCGCAGGAACTCGGCCGGATCCTCGAGGTGGTGGAGGAGGTTCTTGGCCAGGACGACGTCCTGGCTGGCGGGGTCCATGGGGGAGACGACCTCCACCGCGTCGCCCAGGACGTACGTGCCCGCCGCCCCCTCGCGCGCCAGGTCGATCCCCGCGGCGCTGAGGTCGGTGCCGGTGTAGGCCAGGTCGATCCCCCGGCGCCCGGCGACCCGCACGAGGGCGGCGGCCAGGAGACCCTCCCCACAACCCGCCTCCAGCAGCCGGCCGGGGCGCGGCCCGCCGCCGGTCGCGCCGCCCGGGAGGGCGTCGAGGACCAGGCCGGCCAGCCGGTCGTAGAACGAGCGGAGGAGCGGATGGCGGACCTGCTCCCGCACGGCGGCGGCCATCTTGGGGTAGTGGTCGTCGTAGGTGACCCGCTGGTAGGCGACCTGGTCGGCCATCACCCGGTCCCGGTTCTCGTCGCCCGCACCACCATCACATCCTTGCGGAACGGCACCAGGTCGTACACCGCGAACACAGCCCGCAGGGCCAGGTCGAGGGGGCGGGGCCGGCGGTCGGCGCGCACGGCCTGCCACCAGCTGGAGCTGAAGCGGCCCTCGCGGTAGTCCGCCAACCGGAAGCCGTTGGCGGCCAGGGCCTCGGCCAGGGCCCGGCGGGTGAAGAGGTGGACGTGGCCCGACGCCCGCTGCTCGCCGAACGGGCTCCCGTAACGGCGCCGGGACGAGCACTCGACCCCCGGCGGCTGCACCCCGAGCAGCAGCGAGCCCACCACGAGGAAGGAGTCGAGGCGGGGGGTGGACAGGACGAGCGTCCCCCCGGGCACCAGCACCCGGTGGATCTCCTCCAGCAGGCCGTCGGGGTCGAGGACGTGCTCGATCGTCTCCAGGGTGACGACCACGTCGACCGACCCCGAACGGAACGGCAAGGGCCCGGGCAGGCGGGCGGCCACCCGGGCCACCGGGCGGTCGCGGGCGGCCAGAGGCGCCGGGGCCCCCACGTCGACGGCCACCGCCAGGCCGGCGCCCGCCGCCGCCCCGAGTCGGGCGGTCAGGAACCCGTCGCCCGCGCCCAGGTCGACCAGGCGGGACGCGCCCCTGGGGACCAGGTCGACGGCCTGCCGGACCCGGTGGTCGAGGCGCACGCCCGCCTTGTCCGGCCGGTAGCCGCGGTAGCGGGGGTCGGCGCCCGACCACTCGCCGGCGGGAAGGTGTCTGGCGGCCGGGGCGGTCAAGGCGCCGATCGTACGCAGGCGGGCGCCTCCGGCGAGCGAGCGCCGCCGGCCGTCCCTGGAAGACTGACCGCCGATGGTGCTCGAGTTCCCCGTCCGGACCAGGGCCGAGCTGGGCGAGGCCGAGCGCCTGCGCCAGCTCGACCTGCCTCTGGCCGTCCGGCGCCGGCTCCCTGTCGTCTACTGGGTCCGCCGGAACCTGCGCACCGTCGTGGTGGCCGTGGTCGTGTTCGCCGTCCTCGGCTTCTCCCGAGCGTGGTCGGGCGGGGCCCTGGTGCTCGACGGCCCCGGCATCTCGCTCTACGTCCGCATCATGCTCGACCACCTGGGCGCCGATCGCATGGTCCCCTACTGGGTGCCCG
>JBOGIE010000293.1:0-3519 GCA_050742435.1 Acidimicrobiales bacterium
GGACGACGCCGTGGCCGGCGCGGCCAACTACCTGTGCGCCAGCGGCGCCGGGCGCCTCGCCAGCCTGGCGTCAGCCATCTGGAACTACAACCACGCCGACTGGTACGTCGTCTCGGTGATCGAGCTGGCCGCCGCCTACGGGAGCGGGGACAGGCCGGCGGCCATCGCGCCCCTCACGCCCGCGCAGCTGGTCGAGCACCCCAGCCTCTCCCTCACCGCCCAGGCCCGGGCCGACATCCTGGCCGGCAGGGCCGACAGCCGCCTCGTGCAGCTCCTTGCCGCCACCGTGCCCTTCCATCGCATCGGTGTCAGCGTGGTGAAGACCGGTCACGACCAGTTCGTCCACGGGACCGACCGGGTCTCCAACCACTACGCGTGCGACGGCTGCGCGGGCCGGGCCATGGACGTCTCGGCCGTGGACGGCGCCAATGTCAGCTCCACCAACGTCGCCGCCCTGGAGCTGGCGCTGTCCATGCTCACCGCCGACCCCTCCCTACGCCCCGACGAGTTCGGATCGCCCTGGCCGGACCTGGCCATGTTCCCCGGGGGGTTCACCGACGCCGACCACCAGGACCACCTGCACGTCGGCTGGCGGTCCTAAGCTCCGGAATGCATGTTTGCATTCCTCGCTTTCATCTGGTGACCGATTCCTGCATTGGGAGAGGGACTACCCGCCGGCGATGGCGCGCAGCATCGACGACGGGATGCGGTCCTCACCCCGGGACAGCAGGTGGGCACGCTCGACGTTGATCTCATCCAGATGCCGGTCGGCCCAGTGGTCCCACGGGCCGGCCGGTATCGCGTTGGGGTCACCGTCGGCCTCGACGCAGGCGACCAGGTAGGCCGCCAGCTCGTGGACCTGCGCCGCGGTCCCCACGGGCCCGTGCCCGGGGACGATCGTGTCGGCGAGCTCGGCCACGGCGGAGAGGGTCTCCGCCCATAGGGCGGGGTCGCCCTGAAAGGCGAGCGGCGTGACGCCGAAGGAGCACATCCCTCCGCCGAAGAGGACGCCCGCGGCGGGGACGCGCACCAGCAGGTTGCCCGGGGTGTGGCCCTGGACGGGTCTGAGCTCGACCGCGGGGGTCAACATGACCGGACTGTCCACGATGTGGGAAACAGGGCGCGTGGCCAGGCCCTCGAACTCCTCGGCGAACTCCGGCATGAATGCCTTGTACGCCTCGACGTTCGGCGGCTGGTCGAGGTGCTCGCTGGTGAGCGCGCTCCCGTACACGGCGGAGAGGGGAAACAGCGATGTCCCCCCGGCGAACTCGACGTGCCCGCTCGTCAGCACCACTCGAGGAACGGGACGGCCGAGCTCGGAGACAGCGGCAGCCAGCCCTGCGGACTGGGACGGCACCATGAGCGTGTCGACCACTGTCGCTCCGTCCTGGTCGATCACCACTCCGGCGTTGGGACGCCCGATCGCTGGCGGCTCCTCCAGCCACGCATAGACGCCCGGAACGAGAGCGGTGAGGGACACACCCGGAGCAGCCTCTGGCATCGTGACCTCCTCAGGAGCGACTCGGCTTGTCCGACCGCCCCTCACCGAGGCGGATGGTCATACCGGCTCGGGCTCCGGCTCGGTCGGCCCCGGTGGGGACGACGGCCGCAGCGGCCGTCGCGGCTCCTCGGGAGACGGGATCGTCGGATCGATCACCGGAGGCGATCCCGGTGGCACGATCGGCTCGATCGACGGGCTGGGTTCGGGGGGCGGCGCCGGCGCACCGGGGAAGGGGTCGCCGGGGATCGGATCGGGGGGCAGTTCGTCGGGTGGACGGATCTCGTTCTGGACCATGGGACCCTCTCCTTTTCGACTCTGGGTCACGCGAGACCTTCCCGACCTGTCCATGCTCTAAAAGACTGCGGCGATGGTGGCGGCAGTGCGGCGAGCGGTCGGGGAGACGACGCCGGGCCACGCGCTCGGCGCCGGGCCGAGCCGAGGTGCAGACTCGTGCCATGAGTTCCTCGGTCGAGCGGGCGCGGGCCGCGTTCGCCCGACGGGCGTGGCGGGAGGCGCTTTCCGGCCTGGCTGAAGCGGCCCTGGAAGCCCCCCTGGAGCCGGCCGACCGTGAGCGGCTGGCGGTCTGCGCCTACCTGACCGGTGAGGACGTGGCGTCGATCGAGGCGTGGGACGGGGCCCATCGCGCCGCCCTCGACGCCGGTGACGCCGCGGGCGCAGCACGGTGCATGTTCTGGGTGGCGTTCTGCCTGCTGATGCGGGGCCAGATGGCCCAGGCCGGAGGCTGGCTCACCCGGGCCGAGCGGCTCATCCAGGAGGGGGCGCTGGAATGCGCGGCGTCCGGCTACCTGCTCATCCCGCAGCTCCTCGCCGCCCTCCACGCCGACGACACCCCGGCCGCCCGGGACCTGGCGGTGCAGGCGGTCGAGCTCGCCCGCCGGTTCGAGGACCCCGACCTGCGGGCGTTCGGCACCCTCGGTCACGGCCAGGCGCTGCTCGCCATGGGCAAGACCGCCGAAGGGACCGCCCTGCTCGACGAGGTCATGGTGTCGGTCACCGCCGGCGAGGTGGGGCCGATCACGTCCGGCATCGTGTACTGCGCGGTGATCCTCGAGTGCATGCGGCTCTATGACATGCCCCGGGCGTCGGAGTGGACCGGCGCGCTGACCGGCTGGTGTGAGGCCCAGCCGGACCTGGTGCCGTACCGGGGCCAGTGCCTCGTGCACCGGTCGCAGCTGCTCCAGGCTGCCGGCGACTGGGGCGAGGCCAGCACCACCGCCGAGGCGGCGTGCCGGCGGCTGAGCGAACCCCCACACCCCGCGCTGGGCATGGCGTACTACCAGGAGGCGGAGCTCCACCGCCTTGTCGGCGAGTTCGATGACGCAGAGTCCGGCTACCGGGAGGCCAGCCGGCACGGCCTCGACCCCATGCCCGGGCTGGCGCTGCTGGAGCTCGCCCGAGGCGACACCGGCGCGGCGGCGGCGAGCATCAGCCGGGCGCTGGGCGAGACCCGGAACCCAGCGGACCGGCCGGCGCTGCTGGCGTCGGCAGCCGAGATCCTCTCCGCCGTCGGCGATCGGGGTGGCGCCCGCGCCGCGGCGGAAGAGCTGGTCACGATCGCTTCCGGATCGCCGTCCGAGGTGCTCAGGGCCATGTCGGCGCAGGCCAGGGGAGCGGTCCTGCTGGCTGAGGGCGACCCCGCCGGCGCCTTGGGCGAGCTGCGGACTGCGGCCGGCGTTTGGCAGTCCCTACGGATGCCGTACGAGGCGGCGCGGTCCCTGGTGCTCGTAGGCCTGGCCTGCCGGGGGCTCGGTGACCGGACCACGGCGGCCCTAGTGCTCGCCAACGCCGGCGACATCTTCCGCGACCTGGGCGCCCGCCCCGACCTCGATCGCGTCACCGCCCTCGCCGGCGGGGTGGCGCCCGCCGAGCCTCCGGCAACGCTGTCCGCCCGGGAGCGCCAGGTCCTCGCCCTGGTGGCCGCAGGCAAGACCAACCGGGCGATCGCCACCGAGCTGGTCATCAGCGAGCACACCGTGGGCCGCCACCTCGAGAACATC
>JBOGIE010000294.1:0-3505 GCA_050742435.1 Acidimicrobiales bacterium
GCGACCATGCGGGTCAGCCAGCTGACGTCCAGCGCCCCCTGGCGGAAGTTGGTGCGCGCCGCCGCCGGGTTCAGGATGTTGAACGTGACCGCGGCCGGGTCGATGCCGGTCCCACGGGCACCGTGGAGCGGCTGGTCGATGCAGATCATGGCCAGGCCGCGCCCGAGCAGGTCGCCGGCGACGTCGAGACACGTGGACCAGTCGCCCCCGGTGCCGTGGCTGTAGAGCACGACCGGCCACCCGGTCGCGGGCATGGCCCGGTGGCGGGGGACCAGCAGCCGGACGCGTAGCTCCTCTTCCTCCTGGACCACGGGCTGCCCGCCGGCGTCGAACACGAAGTCCCCGCCGGTCGTGGAGTACGGCCTGGTCCCCGACCGGAAGTTCGGTGCCCGGTACCGAGCCAGCACCTCCAGAACGGTGGGGTTCGGCTCACCCACCTCGATGCCGTAGAGGCCGCTGGTCGCCCGCCCGGAGAGGAAGGAGTTGATCCGGTGGAGCTCGTCGGTCGCCTTCTGGGTCGTGAAGCACGTCGCCACCGCAACCTCTCCGGCCGGCACCCGGGGATCCTTGCGCAGCCACGAGACAAGGGGAGCGAGGGCCCTATCCTCGACCAGCGCCCTGGAGAAGGCGGTGTCGCGCCGGAGCGGCCGGCCGTCGCCGTCGGCGAGCCGGCGGGTGAGGATGGCGCAGTACGTATGGTCGTCGGCGAGCGGGAAGCCGTTGACCGGCCGCATCACCAGCGTGTCCCCGGGCAGGTACGGGTCGTCACCGCCCTGCTGCTGGCGGAAGTCGAGCGGGATCCGGCGGCCGTAGTCGGCGCTCCCTTCGGTGACGTCGACCAGCTGTGCGCCCGCCGCCGGGTCGTGCATCGCCTCGGCCGCGCTGGGGAGCGTGACCTCGTCGACGGGTGCGGTCAACCCGAAGAAGATCGCCCCGTTGCGGCTGAACCCGTCGATCTCCCCGTCGCCGTAGGCCAGGTAGGGGTGCAGGAAGCCGTTGCCGCCAGGATTGGGGAAGCTGTTGCTGAAATCGACGCGCCCCTCTGCGGCGCGGAAGCGGTCGCTGGGCCACGGCGTCGCCGAGAACGTCGAGTCGGACGGGTCGAACCGGGCGACGGGAGGGCCGGGCGTCGCCGGCAGGCGGGCAGGAGGGGCGGGCTTCGTGTCGAGCCGCTGGAGGGGGACGGCGCCCCGCGACCACAGCGCCTGGCGGGTGACCTCCTCGGCCGACGCGCCTTCGGGAACCTCGACAGGGACGCGGAGGTACGTCAGCCGGTCGGGTGCGGCCATGAGGCGCCCCAGGTCCACGCCCGTGGCCTCGACGACCCTTGCGGTCCCGGCCGGTGCCTCACCGGCACCAACGGGGCCGAGGACGGCACCCGATGTGGTGAGGACGACGAATGTGGCGACGCCGATCCCGCGGCGACCCATCACCTGCGGACGCTTCCCATGACCACCTGCCCTCCCTTCGCGTGGCCGCACTTCCGAGACAGAGACCTTCCGTCCCTATGAGCGCGCAGGTCGTTACAGCGCCCGTCGCGCTCCCGCCGCCATCGGGTACCTGCGTCCGGGGTGGCTCAGAAGGTGGGTCGCGTGTTCCCGGCCCAGGGCCGGTTGGCCGCCCAGTGGTCGAGGACGGCGTCGATCTCGCCCGGCTCGAAGTGGCGGTCGTAGTAGGGGCGCAGGCCGCGCCGGCGACCGAGGGCGGCGAGCGGGGGCAGGAGGACCCGCTGGACGGCGGGCGGCGGGGTGCGGAACTCGGCCACCTCGCCGAAGAAGGTCCCCAGGACCGCCCCCTGGAGGAGCCGGGGCCGGCCCCGCTTGTCGGTCTTGCCCTCCTGGGCCAGCCCGGCCAGGGTGGCCAGGATCATCTCGATGCCCAGGGCAGGTTCGGCCTCGCCGATGGTCTCCGCCGGCTCGTCGCCCACCACCCAGAAGTCGTGCCAGACCCCCCGGGGCAGGAAGACCGAGTCCCCCGGCCCGCACTCGCGGGTCACCTTGCCCACCCGGACGCAGACCTGCCCGCTGAGGACGGTGACCCGCTCGTCCTGGTGCGGGTGGCGGTGGATGCCCGGGGGACGGGTGCCCGGCGGGAGCAGCCCGCGGCCCTTCACGTGCCGGCCGCCGGTGTCGGCGCCCCGGACGAGAGCGGTCCACCGCTCGCCGGTGACCGGGTTGTGGATGGTGCGCTCTTCGGGCATGGCGGCCCCCGGGTCGGCCGGCTGACCGGTCAGCCGGTGACGGTGAAGGTGGCCCCTCCGGTTCCGGTCAGGTTGCCGGTGGAGGAGTCCTCGAAGCACAGCTTGTAGGTGCCCGGCGGGATGCCGGCCTGGACGGTGCCGGTGACCCGGCCGAGGATGCCGCTGGGTCCGGCGAAGACCGAGGCCGGGTTCAGCACCTGGACGATCGCCTGGCAGGCCCGGGTGGGCGTGCCGGTGCCGAGCACCAGCTTGTAGGGGATGCCCTGCGACGCGTTCACCGCGTAGGCCCGGATCTGGGTGCCCACCGGTCCGGACTTGTTCCGGGAGCCGTCCGAGTACCAGGTGCTGCCCTGGACCGTCGCGGTGGCCGGCCCCCCGGCGGAGGTCAGGTCGAGCGTCCAGTACCAGTCGAACTCCGAGGCGGCGTCGAAGGCCCGGGCGATCCCGGCCAGGTTGACCTCGGGCCGCAGCATGTTCGTGTTGTGGATCGCAGAGTTCCTCCAGGCGTCGAACACCACCTCAGCGTCGGGAGAGCCCGCATAGATGTTCTCGGCCCAGGCCTGGAAGGAGACCTGGCACCAGGCCAGGCGCTGTGGGATGTTCCGGTTGTTGCGGTCCACGTGGTCCATGGGGAAGTAGTCGTGGGTCGCCATGTCCCGGCTGAACCAGGCGGCCGCCCGGGTGACGCTGGCGTCCATGGCCAGCGCGATCAGGCCGTTGTCGGCCCGGTACTGGTTGATGAGGGCGAGGAGCTGCTGCTCCTCGGGGTCGACGGCCAGGTCGGCGGAGTTCACCGGGCAGTCACCCGTCTGGGCGCCGGCCGGGCCGACCATCGCCACCACCGAGGCCAGCGTCACGACGACCAACGACGTCACGACCTGACGGAATCCCCTGCGAGCCACGAGTACCTCCCGATGCGGACGCCGGACCTCTTGTTCGCCCCGCACTATTCCACAGACTGATCTGGGCCCGGCAAGCCACCCGGGACCGCTGGTTGAGGGGGTACATCGAGGGTTGAGGGTTGCCGGGAGCGGTCCACGGTGCACCCCGACCATGGTTGAGGTTGGCGTTCGAGCCGTGTCTCGGCCCCGGGCGAGGGGTGGTCAGAAAAAAAATCCCGGCCGCCGCCACGCTCGGGCGACGCCCGAAGCCGGTTTCTCGCTGTGGAAAACCCAGGGAGGGACCGGTTTGGGGGCTCCTTGAGCGCTCCAACGTGGCGCGTTGGCTCTCCAACGGGCTTCCAACAGGCGACAAAAGTGCAGGTCAGCGGGCCAAAACGGCGAAATTCGGTGCTTCCGTTCCTGG
>JBOGIE010000295.1:0-3475 GCA_050742435.1 Acidimicrobiales bacterium
CGAACCCGATCGTGCGACCGGGGGCCTCGTAGCCGGTCTGCATGCCGGTGTCGCCCGAGGCCACGCAGCTCACCATCAGCCGGGTGCGGACCTGGTCGTCGGACGTGAGCAGCCCGTCGCTGTTGGCCACCAGGATCCGCCGGTGGCTGTCGGCATAGGTGGCGCCCACCTGGCGGATGGCCCCGCCGGCCGAGCGGGCGGCGTCGTCCGCCTTCAGCAGCAGCTCGGCCTTCCTGGCCTTGGCCACGTCCTCGGGGAGGACGGCCACGTCGTGCGGGCGGCTGTGCTCCTTACGGGTGAGGGCGATCTCCTTCACGCCCCCGCCCCCGCCCCGGGCGCCTGCGGCCGCGGCCTCGGCCGCGGCCAGCAGGCCGTTCTCGGTCAGGTCGGACGTGTGGGCGAAGCCCGTGGTGTCGGCCAGGACCACCCGGATGCCCGCGCCCCGGTCGCGGCCCGAGGTCAGCTCCTCCACCTTGCCGTCGTCGAGCCGGGCCGACGACGACCACCGGTCCTCGGCGAACACCTCGGCGAAGTCGCCGCCGGTGCGGAGGGCGGCGGTCAGGACGCGCTGGACGACTGCTTCCTCGATCATCAGGCGATGGTACCGGCGGTCCCGGAGCTACAGACCGTCCAGGAACCCGACGACCGCGGCCTCCCACCCCTCGGGGTTCTCCAGCTGGGGGACGTGGCCCGCCTCGGGGATGACGGTGAGGTCGGCTCCCGGGATGGCCTTGGCCAGGCGGGCGCAGTCGTCGAGCATGGTCGAGTCCAGCTCGCCGACGATCACCGCGGTGGGGACGTCGAGCCCGGCCAGTGCGTCCAGCCGGTCGGGCTGGTCGACGAAACGGCGGGCGAGGGCCATCCACATGTCGGGCGACGTGGCCACCAGCCGCCAGCGGGACTCCTCGGCGTAGCCGGGGCGGGCCTCCTGCAGCCGCTCGAAGGCGGCCACGGAGTCGGGGTTCTCGGCCCGGCGGGCGGCCATGGCATCGGCCAGGCCGGCCATGCCCGCCTCCCGCACCACCCAGCGGCCGAGCTCGACCAGCTCCATGCTGATCCCCTTGACCGGTCCGTGGAACGTGCTGGCCAGCACCAGGCCGGTCAACCGCTCGGGATGGTCCAGGGCGAGGAGCTGGGCGACGGCCCCGCCCATGGAGTGGCCGACGACGGCAAACCGGTCCCACCCGAGCGAGCCGGCCAGGGCGACCAGGTCGGCGGCCAGGATCTCGAAGCTGTACGCCTCGGGCTCGACCGGGTGGTCGCTGGCGCCGTGACCCCGGAGGTCGGGGGCGACGGCGTGCCACCCCCGGTCGGCGAGGGGGGCGAGGAGCCCGGCCACCTCACCCTTGTCGGCGGTGAACCCGTGGACCAGCAACACCGGCCGCCCGCCCTCGCCGGCCTCGGCCAGCTCGAGGCCGACGTCGCCCAGGTCGACCCGGCGGGTGCCCATGTGGCGCGCAGGTTACCCAGGGGAAAACCTCGCCAGCCGAACGCTCCGCGGACGCGTAGTCTGGAACGGTGGGAGGGATGAGAAGGGCGCGGGTGTTGCTGGGCCTCAGGGTCCTGGCGAGTGCCGGCATGCTGGCCTTCCTCCTACCGCGCATCCACCTGGCCTCGTTGTTCCCCAGGCACCAGCTGTCGACCCTCGGCTGGCTGGCCGGCGGGCTGGCCGTCTACGCGCTGGCCGTCTTCCTGTCGACGGTCCGCTGGGCCCAGGTCCTCGAGGCCCTCGACATCCCCTCGGACCTGCCGCCCCTGGTCTCCCACACCCTGGCCGGCATGTTCGTGTCGAACTTCCTGCCCTCCACCGTGGGCGGGGACGTGCTGCGGGTCACCCGGCTCGCGGCCGCCAACGGCCAGCGCCACACGTCCGTGGCATCGGTGGTGGTCGAGCGGCTGACCGGGTTCTTCGTCCTCCCGTTCATCAGCCTGGTCGCCCTCTTCGGCAACCCCACCCTGCTCCATCTGGGCCAGGCCAGCCGGCTGGCCCTCACCGTCGCCCTGGGCACCCTGGGCGCCCTGGCCGCCATCCTCCTCCTCGTCTCCACCCCCCGCATCGTCGCCCGGTTCCGGGGCCGGTCCTGGCTCGGCTTCCTGTCCGCCGTGAACCTGGGGCTGGCCCGCCTCCGCCACGATCCCGGCGCCGCCCTGGGCGTGTTGGTCAGCGCCCTGGCCTACCAGCTGGCCATGGTGGCGGGGGCGTGGATGGCCGGCCACGCCCTGGGCATCCAGGTCGGCTGGTCGGCGATGATGGCGTTCATCCCCATCGTCGCCATCGCCCAGGTCCTGCCCCTCTCGGTGAGCGGGCTGGGCCTGCGGGAGGGGGCCCTGGTCCTCCTGCTCGTACCCCTCGGCGTCGCCACCGGTCAGGCCGTCGCCCTCGGCCTGCTGCTCTACGGGATGAACATGGTCGTGAGCCTCCTGGGCGCCCCGGCCTTCGCCGTCGGGCCCAGGCCGGCCCGCGTCGTCGCTTGAGCACCGCTTGAGCGAGGCCGAGGCCGAAGCCGAAGTCCCGGTCGACCCACCACCCCCACCCTCCCGGACCCGGCTGCGGTGGTGGCGGGAAGTGCTCTACATCGCCGCCTTCTACGCGGTCTACAGCTTCATCCGCAACACCCAGGGGTCGGCCGCGGTCTCGGCCGCCGACGCCTTCTCGAACGCCCGGGAGATCATCCGGATGGAGGAGGCGATGGGACTGTTCTTCGAGGAGGGGCTCCAGGAGGCGTTCCTCGGCTGGCGAGCGTTCATCCAGTTCTGGAACCTCTTCTACGGCACCTTCCACTTCGTGGTGACGATCGTGGCCCTGGTCCTGCTGTTCAGGCGGTTCCCCGACCGCTACCCCCGCTGGCGCAACACCCTGGCCGCCACCACCGCGTTGGCCCTGATCGGCTTCGCCGCCTACCCGCTCATGCCGCCCCGGCTCCTGCCCTCGTCGTACGGGTTCGTCGACACCCTGCGGGTCTACGGCGGGCTGTGGTCGTTCGACTCGGGCCCGGTGGCCCAGGTATCCAACCAGTACGCGGCCATGCCCAGCCTCCATTTCGCCTGGTCGGCGTGGAGCACCATGGTCCTCTACCCCATGCTGGCCCGGACCTGGTCGCGCGTGGCGGCCCTCCTCTACCCGGTTGCGACCCTGTTCGCCATCGTGGTCACCGCCAACCACTACTGGCTCGACGCGGTGGGAGGAGCCGTCGGCCTGGCCGTGGGCATGGCCGCCGGTTTCGCCGTGGCCGCGGCCACCACCCGCCATCCGGTAGAGAAGGTGGTTCCGAACCGCGCGTAACCTGACACCACAGGAGAGGAGGGTTGTGCGAGTCGTCCCGGGGATCGCGGTGTCGCCACCGAGCCTCGCGCCCATCGCCCGGCGGGTGGAGACCCGAGTCGCCGGGGTCCTCGACGCCGAGCTCAGGCGCTGGTCGACGGTCGACCCGGACCTGGTCGAGCCGCTCACCGCCCTGCGCGACCTGGTCCTGGC
>JBOGIE010000296.1:0-3471 GCA_050742435.1 Acidimicrobiales bacterium
GTGATGTCGACCCCTCCCGGGCCGGCGTTGGTGATGGTGGCGCCCACCCGGACGGCGGCCCGCTGGTCGAGGGCCTGGCCGGTGTCGGCCGTGTTCAGCTCGGCGACGATGCCCCGCCGGCACCACGGGAGGAACGTGTAGCCCGCGGCCACGTCAGCCCACCGTCTCCCAGGCCTCGACCAGGACCGCGCCCGCGGTCGCCGCCACCCGTTGCTCCCCCGCGGTGAACGTGGTCGGAGCCGGCTCCCCGGTCGGGCTCAGGGAGACGCCGTCGACGACGGCCAGCGCCGGCTCGGTCACCATCGCCCGCCGGCTCCCGTCCCCGGCGAGGGCGGTGGCCAGCTGGCGAACCGACCGGGCCGCGCCCCCGGTGGCGGCCTGGACCTCGACCGTCTGCAGGGGCAGCTCGCCCACCGTCCCCCGGGAGATCACCACCCACCGCCGCCGGCCGGGGTCGGGGTCGGGATGCGGTGCGTCCTCGGGGACGAGGTAGCGGTCCTCGAAGGTGAGCGGCGCCCGGCCCAGCCCCGCGGCCATGGCCGGCACGCGGAAGCCGGGCGCCCCGATCGTCAGCCCGGCGTCGAAACGCTCGAAGGCGGGCGACGTGAGGGCGGCATCCTCGTCGAGGTCGACGAACTGACCACGGGCGAAGTGCTCGCGCACCGGCGTGGAGCCGACCGGGCTGCCGTCCAGCGACGCACCCGCGGCCGTGAACGTGGCCGGCCCACCCGCCACCCGCTTGGTCCCCACCCGTGCCACCTCGATGCTCAGCGGCGCGACCCGCTGGAGGAACGTGAGCTCGCCCAGGGGGTGGACGGTCAGGCCGGTGGGGGGGATCTCCATGGTGATCGGCGGGCTCAGCCCGGACGGCAGCCGGGCCGACCAGTTGGCCGGGGCCGAGAGCTCGGCGGCGAGGATCTGCCCCAGGGCGACCGTGGTGGTGGAGACCTCGGGCTCGTCGCCCCAGCGCTCGTCGAAGTCGAAGTCGACGTCCCACCAGAGGATCTCGAACGAGCCGGTCCCGACCGCGTGCCACTCCCCCGGGCCGGTCAGGACCATGTCGACCTTGACCCCGCACAGAGAGCGGCTCTTGTACTTCAGGGCCACGCCGAACCGCACCTGGGCCACGAACCGGTCGGTCTCGGTGTCGGCCAGGGCGTCGAACCCGAGGTTGCCCTCGAGAGAGACCGGGCCGAGCTTGGCCTTGAGCTCGATGTTGATGCCCAGGTGCTTGGCGTTCGGCGTGAGGGCGTAGTACATCTTCATCTCGAGCTTCACCGGCCCCAGCTTCAGCCCGAACCCGAGGCGGTCGAGGGTGGCCGGCACCCCGCGGGGCACGTCGACGAAGCTGGGGTGGAACCCCCCGGCGGCCACGATCATGGTGGGCTCCTCGCCCGACTCGCAGGAGACCACCAGCTCGCCGGTCAGGGCGAAGCCGACGACCTTGGAGTCGCGCAGGCGGGCCCGGAAGTAGAACCACTCCTCGTCGTAGTCGTACCAACCGACCACGTCGATCACCAGGCGCACGATCGGAGGCACGCCCAGGTCCTTGGCCGGAACCTGGACCAGGAGCTGGCCCAGGACGATCACCTTGCTCAGCGAGCTGGGGTCGGCGCCGCCCAGCGCGTGGTCGATCTCGAACAGCAGCCCGATCCGCAGGTGGACGATGGTCGGCGTCCACCAGCCGAGCTCGAGAACCGGCCCGACCGTGAACGTGTCCTGCTCGATCGGGAAGATGGTGCGCAGCCGGGGAAGGATGCGGGGCGCGTCTGCCACGGGGTTCTCGGGGAAGAGCAGGTCGTCGATGACCGCGCCCTTGAGGCCGTCGGTGATGGCCAGGGGGTCGACGGTGTGGTGGAGGCCGATGATGCCTCCCAGGCCGTTCAGCGTGAAGCCCCAGCCCAGGTCCCAGCGGAACTGGGCGAACAGGAGGAGTAGCAGGGCGTACCCGTCCTGACCGCTGGGCAGCTCGGTGGTGAGCATGCCGATGGCCTTGACGGTGAGCTTGCCCACGACGGGCAGGTCCAGCTCCAGCTCCAGGACGCCGGCGTACTCGTGGCGGGTGGTGTCGCCGTAGAGGAAGCCGCCGCCCTTGGCTGCACCGGCGTCGAGCAGGAGGCCGATGCCCGTGGGCGGCTTGAACCGCACGGTGTCGGTGATGGCGCCGAAGTCCTCCTGGGGGACGCCGCCCGAGTCGAGCAGGATCCCGATGCGGTCGACCGACGCCTGGAACGCCCCGATGTCGAGCGACATGCCGGCCGAGAGCTCCAGGACGAATCCTCCGGTGGGCGACGCCCCGGACGAGATCTCCAGGTACTGCAGGGTGAACACGCCCTTGATCGACGCGCCCAGCGGCAGGTTGGCCCGCAAACGGGTGCCGCCCTCGATGCGCAGGCCGTGCTCGGTGTCGAGCGTCAGCCCGACGGCGAAGGGGAACTCCACCGTCTTGCCCGGCAGGCTGGCGAGGAATCCGTCGCCGTCGCCCAGGGCGATGACCAGCTTGGCCTGGGCGATGGCCACCCGGATGCCGGCCCGGCCGAACGCCGCCTCCACGTTGAACTCGAACCCGGCCACCTCCAGCCGGGTGGTATCGGTGATGGCCAGCACGGTCGGGGGGATGGCCGCGCCCGGCTGGGGTGGCGGCAGGCCTTCCGAGGCGGGGGCGATCTGGCGGACCCGCAGCCGGATGAGGGCGTCGGTCGCCGCCCCGCCGGCCTGGAAGTCCATCGTGCTCCCCTTGAAGGGGATGTAGAACCACGCCCCGCCCGGGGCCACGGCGGTGGCCGTCCACTCCCGGCTGCCTTCCACCCCGGTCTCGGACAGCTCACCGCTGATCCCCAGGAACAGGCCGGGCCCGCCCTGGTCCGACGTCACGCCGGTGGCGGAAAGGCCCAGCGTGGTGTTGAGCGAGCCGCCCAGGCGCAGGACCATCGTGCCGGTGCGCTGGGAGATGAGGTCGGCGATCGGCGAGGTCGTCTCGGGGTCGGGGTCCCAGCCGTAGAAGGCCTCGAACATGGTGTCGCCGCCGGTGGCGTGCCGGCGCCACTCGGCGAAGGCGACCGCGGCCACGCCGAAGAGGGCCGACACCCGCTGGGCCAGCTGCTCGCCGTGATCCTCGGGGAGCGGCTCCCCCTTCAGGGTCGACACGACCAGGGCGGGGTCGAAGCGCTCGACCGCGTCGCTCTCGCCCGTGATCATCCCGAGCGCCTTGCACACCGCGTAGCCGGCCGGGTTCCTCACCCGCAGGGGCTCGATGACCCAGATCTGGCTCATGAGCCAGAAGAACTCCCAGGCGGTGACGTTCTCGTCCTCCATGGTCGACAGGAAGACGCTCAGGGTCTCGTAGGCGTCGGCGATGGCCAGCACGGTCTCGCCCAGGGCCACCTGGTCGGGGTCGACCTGGTTGAGGTAGCCGTCGATCTTGCCCTTCAGCTCGGGCGGCACCTTCTCGGGCGGGGTGAGCGGCGTGTC
>JBOGIE010000297.1:0-3455 GCA_050742435.1 Acidimicrobiales bacterium
CGCCAAGCGGGGGAGGCATGAGTAGGCTGGTCCCCGTGTTGAGCGAATCCACCCTGTCCGACCTGCGGGCGTCCCTCGAGCAGGAGCGATCCGACCTGCGGGCGCGCCTGAGCGAAATGGGGCTGAGTGGCGGGGAGCTCTCGTTCGACCAGAACTTCGCCGACTCGAGCCAGGTGACGGCGGAGCGTGGTGAGGTCGAGGCCCTGGCCGGCAACCTGCGGGAGTCGTTGAACGACGTCGAGGCCGCCATCAAGAAGCTCGACGACGGCACGTTCGGCGCCTGCGAGGGGTGCGGCCAGCCCATCTCGCCCGCCCGGCTGGAGGCCAAGCCGGCCGCCCGCCTGTGCATGGAGTGCGCGTCCCGGCGCTAGGCCCGGACGGCGCATCTCACTCCGACAGGATCTCCAGCACCCCGCGGGCCAGCCGCACCAGGCTCACGCACCCGCCCGCCTCGTGGGGCACCGAGGCGGCGACCAGGAACCGCTTCCCGGCCTTCGACTCGACGAGGGTGACGTCGAGGCAGTCCTCGCCCGCGGCGTCGCCCGGCTTGGAGTAGATGGTGGCGTCCGGCCCCAGGGCCAGCCTGACTGCCGGGGTGAACCACCCCTCGGCCTCCCGCAGGGCGACGGTGAGGGCGGCCACGTCGGCGGGATCGAGGTCGAAGCGCTGCTCGGGCGGCAGCTGGTCGCCCAGGACGATGCGGCGCACCGACTCGGTCATCTCGAAGAGGTTGGAGCAGTTCCCGGCCTGGCACTCGGGCTTGCGTTCGGCTTTGCGGACCGGCACGTAGGTCCGCCGGTCGCCCTCCTCGAGGATCATCGCCGGTGACTGGTCGAACTCGACGCCCGAGTACGAGCGGTTGATCGACGTCACCGGAAAGCCGTTGCGGGCGGTGAGGAACTCTCCGTTCAGCCAGTCGAGACCGGCGACCTGCACCAGCAGGTCGTACTCGAAGTTGGCGCTGTCCCGGATGGCCGGCTCGTAGATCGACCGCAGCGACCGCGACGGGCCGCCGTCGTCGAAGGTCACGGTGGCCGCGCCCGAGTAGCCGAGCGACCGGGCGAAGTCCAGGGCGCCCAGGGCGGCGAGGACCTTGATCGACGACGCCGGCCAGAAGTCGCGGGTCAGGGCCCCGCCACCGGCCTCGTACTGCTCGTAGACCCGGCCCTCGGCCCCCTCGACCACCCGGACGGCGTACACGTTGGCCCCGTCGGGGACGTCGTAGCCCATCTCGGCCAGGTCGGCATCGAGCGGCACGGGGGGTGCCGGGGGACCGGACAGGGGCCCGAGGTCGCCTTCCACGCCGGTGACCGTGGCCTCCCGGATGTCGCCCGGCAGCCGCACGGTCGACCCCGGGGCGGCCTGCCCGCTCACCGACCGCAGGGCCACCGCGGCGCAGGCGATGGCCAGCAGCAGCACGATCAGGAGCACGTGCGTGAAGAACAGCCCGGGGAAGCGCCGGGGGTCAGCCGCCATGCGTACGCGCTACGGTCCCGGCCATCGAGTCGACGTTCCTGTCGCTGGACTTCATCTACGTCCCCACCAGGGATGTGGACGATACCGCCGAACACTACGTCGAAGTGCTCGGTGCCGACCTGCATTGGAAGGTACGGGGGATGGGTACCGTCGTGGCCTGCCTCACCATGGCCGGTTCCGGCCCGGCGATCCTGCTCTCCGGCCACCTCCACGGAGACGTTCCCATCCTCGTCTACCGGGTCGAGGACTACCGGGCCACGGTCGAGGCCCTGCGGGCCGGGGGGGCCCGGGAGCTGCACGAGATCGAGATCCCCCATGGGCCGCTGGCCAGTTTCCGCGCCGCGGGCGGCCAGCGCTACGCGGTGGACCAGCTGGTCCGCCCCGAGGCGGCCAGCTACTTCGAGGGCCGGATCGACGAGCCTTGAGCACGCCTCCGGGCTGAACGGAGGCTGACATGTTCCTGCACGGCGGCACGCGAGGCACCGTTCACACGGGTTCACCGTGCGGCAACTGCTCGCACACACTGGGTTGGTTCAATCAGATCCCATGGCGACACACGCGGATCGGCGCACGCTTGTCGTCGCAGGGAACGGCATGGTGGGCCACAAGCTGCTCGAGCTGCTGGTCGAGCGGGGGGCCCCCGCCGAGTGGGACATCGTCACGTTCTGCGAGGAGGGCCGGCCGGCCTACGACCGGGTGGGGCTCAGCTCCTTCTTCAACGGGGCGAGCGCCGACGAGCTCTCCCTCGTCGCCCCCGGCTTCTTCGACCGGTTCGGCCTGACCGTCCACCTGGGCGACGCGGTGGCGTCGATCGACCCCCGGGCGAAGGCGGTGACGTCGTCCAAGGGGAAGCGGATTCCCTACGACACCCTCGTCCTGGCCACGGGCTCGTACCCCTTCGTCCCTCCCGTGCCGGGCAAGGACCTGGCCGGCTGCTTCGTCTACCGCACCCTCGACGACCTGGAGGCCCTCCGGGCCTACGCCGCCCGTTGCCGGGTGGGCGCGGTGGTCGGGGGCGGCCTGCTGGGCCTGGAGGCCGCCAACGCCCTGCGCAGCCTGGGCCTGGAGACCCACGTGGTGGAGTTCGCCGACCGGCTCATGCCCGTGCAGGTCGACGAGGGCGGCGGTTCGGTGCTGCGCCGGAGGATCGAGGACCTCGGCGTGGCCGTCCACACCGGCATGGCCACCACCGAGATCGTGGCCGGCGACGACGGCCAGGCCACCGCCATGCGCTTCAAGGAGGGCGACGAGCTCCCCGTCGACATGGTCGTGTTCTCCGCCGGCATCCGTCCGCGTGACCAGCTGGCCCGCGACGCCGGCCTGGCCGTCGGGGAGCGGGGCGGGGTGGTCGTCGACGACGCCTGCCGCACGTCGGACCCGAGCATCTTCGCCGTCGGCGAGTGCGCCCTGTACGGCGGGCGGATCTACGGCCTGGTCTCGCCCGGCTACCAGATGGCCCGGGTGGCCGCCGACCGCATCCTGGGCGGCGAGGCCACGTTCACCGGCGCCGACATGTCCACCAAGCTCAAGCTGATGGGCATCGACGTGGCCAGCTTCGGCGACGCCTTCGCCAACGATCCAGGATCCGAGTCCATCACCTACCGGGACCCCGTGGCCAACGTCTACAAGCGCCTGGTCCTCGGCCCCGCCGACCGTCGGGGCTTCCGCAAGGTGGCCGGCGGCATCCTGGTGGGCGACGCCACCGTCTACCAGACCCTCCTCCAGATGTGCCGGGGCGACATGCCCACGCCCGACCACCCCGAGGAGCTCATCTTCCCGGCCCGCTCGGGAGGGGGAGCCCCGGTCGGCGTCGGCGCCCTGCCCGGGACGGCAATGGTCTGCTCGTGCAACAACGTCGACAAGGGCACGATCTGCGCCGCGGTCGCCGGCGGGTGCGACAACGTCGGGGCCATCAAGAAGATCACCAAGGCGGGCACCGGCTGCGGGGGGTGCGTGCCGCTCGTCACGGAGATCCTGCG
>JBOGIE010000298.1:0-3418 GCA_050742435.1 Acidimicrobiales bacterium
CGTCGGCCAGCAGGGCGCACAGCCGGTTGTGCTCGCGCAGACAGAGCACGTTCAGCATCACGTACCCCGGCTGCACGTTCACCCGCTCCACCTCCACCCCCATGGCGAAGAGCCGGGCCTTCTTGGCGTCGGTGTACCCCTCGGCCTCGGTGGGCTCGACCGGGAGGTGGGGCAGGGCGTCGAACTCCGGCTTCGGCTTCCCCTCGTCGTCGAAGTAGAAGGGCGGGTACTCCTCGCCGTCGATCGTCTGGCTCTTGAGCCGGCCGCCGGCGTGCGCCCGCAGCTGGTCGGTGATCGCCGGGTGGAGGCCGTACACCGTGCACAGGTCGAGGTGGTGGTTCGACACGGTCTTCAACGGGTTCTGGCGGTCGGTGCGCAGGAAGCCGTCGGTGAACCACTGCACGAAGTGCGGGAAGGTCAGCGTCGACTTCGGGGAGTATTTCGTCTCGGGATCGGCCCGGAACAGCTCGGCCACGTCGGCCGCCCGGGGCAGGTTGGTGCCGAACCCCGGCGACGATGACGCGGTCCGGGCGCGGCCCTCCTCGGTCAGCGGCTCCCAGTCCCGGGGCGGGAGGTGGAGGCCTGACCAGGTGCGGTCGATCAGCGAGTCCCAGGACGTGTACGGCGACCGTGTGCTGAACGGGTACGGCCGGGTGGGGATCTTCTCGATGAGGAGGTTGACGAGCGTACGGTTGATCTTCCTCGTCAACCACCGGTTGCGCTGGACCAGCAACCAGAACGGCCGGAACCGGGTGAGGGCGGCGAACTCGAGCCTGTTCTTCCTTCCGTCCCGGGAGTTGTCCCGCCGGGTCGCCGGCATGGATGAAGGGTACCGTGAGGCCCGGCGCTATGGGCAGTGACGGAAGCAGACCCGTCCCACCGGGCCGGTGGGGCGCACCCTACGTCGGCCGGGCGCTCGCGCTCCAGCGGAACCCGTTCGGGTTCCTCGATGACGGCCGCCGCCGGCACGGCAACGCGTTCAAGGCACGGATCCTCGGGCGCCCGGTGGTATTCCTGAGTGGGACGGAAGGGGCAGAGGCGTACTACCGGCCGGGCAACGTGGTCCGGAGCGGTGGCCATCCCTACCCGGTGGCCGACATGTTCGGCGGCGCCAACATGGAGCTGCTCGACGGGCCCGCCCATCTGGCGGTCAGGGCAGTGATGCTGCAGGTGTTCGACGAGGCGTCGATGGCCCGCTACCTGCCGCAGATCGAGGACCTGGTCGGGCGGCGGCTGGCCGGGTGGGCCGGGGTCTCCGGCCACTTCTCGGCGACGGCCGAGCTGCGCCGCCTTTCGATCGAGTGCCTGTGCCGCAACGTCATCGGCATGGAACCGGGCGACGCCACCGACGCCATGTGCCGGGACTACGCCCTCGTGCTCAAAGGCATCGTCTCCCCGCCGCTGCCCCTCCCGGCCACCGGGTACGGCCGGGCCCGGGCGGCCCGGGACCGGCTGCTGTCGACCCTCCGAGGGATCGTGGCCGACCGCCGCGACGCGCCAGGTGACGACGGCCTGTCACGGATGCTCGCCGGCGGGCTCTCCGAGGAGGCCGCCGCCCTCGAGCTGCACCACCTGGTCATCGCCGGTTTCGTGGTTTACGGGCTCATGGCCGACGTGCTGCGTTGGCTGCCCGAGGCGCCCGACCTCCTGTCCCGGTGCCGGGCCGAGGTGGCCGAGCACGCGCCTCCGGGCCGGCCGCTGACCCTGGATGGGATGGGCCGGTTGGAGACGGCCACCCGGGTGGTGATGGAGGCCAAGCGCCACGCCCCGGTCGTGCCCCTCACCTTCGGGCGGGCCGGCCGGGACTTCACGTGCGGGCGGTACACCGTGCCCAAGGGCTGGAACGTCTACCTCGCCCTCCACCTGTGCAGCAACGACCCGGAGGTGTACACCGGCCCGGAGCGCTTCGACCCCGACCGCTTCGGTCCCGAGCGGGCCGAGCACCGCCGCCATCCGATGGCCTTCATCCCCCAGGGGACGGGCCCGCCCACCAGCCACGTGTGCCTGGGGCTCGAATACTCCACGGTGCTCGTCCTTGCCTTCCTGGCCCTGCTCGTGCGGGACTACGCCTGGGAGCTGCCGCCGCAGGATCTCCGGTACCGGTTCGACACCATCCCGCCAGAGCACCGCGACGGGCTGCGGGTGAGACTGCGTCCACGGGCGCCGGACGGGCGCTGACTACGCGGCCACCCGGTCAACCGCCTCCTGCCGGGCCGTCTCGAACAGCCGCAGCCCGTCCAGGCCCGGCAGGGTGTCGACCATGGCGTCGAGGCGGTGGGCGGTCTCCAGCCCGTCGCTGTCACCGAAGAGGTGGACCATCACGAAGTCGGTCTCCTCCTGCGGACGCACGCCGGAGCCGACCATGGCCCAGACGCGGTCGAGGGCGAGGCGGGTGACCCGGCGGGCGCTGCTGCTCTCCCCCAGGCGGCGCTCCGCTTCGAGGCGGTAGTAGGAGTAGTGGCGGCGCTCGTCACGAATGATGCGGCTGAGGAGGTCGGCCAGGACGGGATGGGCCGTGGTGTCGACCATGCGCTGGTAGCCGGTGAGCGTCGACAGCTCGTTGAGCGCCCCCCACGTCATGTGGGTGGCGGGAAAGGTCTTCGAGAGCAGGGACGTGGCCACCAGGCCGGCGCGGGTGAGCCGTCCCCGGAGACGGCCGGCCAGCCGTATGCCGGCGTTGCGGGCCACGCGGCTGGGATAGGGGTCATCGTGCCCGGGCAGCTCCCGATCCGGGGCGAGCGGGATCCCCGCCTCGCCCAGGAAGCGGCTCAGGGCCTCGCCGTGCCACAGCTCCTCGTAGACCCAACAGGCCAGGAAGGCGGTGATTTCCGGCTCGTCCGCCACCCGGGTGGCCAGCAGGTCCCGCAGGAAGATGACCGTATGGGTCTCGATGTCCATCATGTACGCCAGGCACCTGGCCTCCGCGGCGGTGAGCGGGTGGAGCGGGATGGCGTCCCACTCCACACCGGTCAGGTCGAGCCGCCGCGACCCGCGCAGGTGACGGTCGAGGTTCGTGCGCGCATCCATGTCCCCTCCCCGAGCCCTGATGGCTCACGGTCATTGTGCACCTGTTACGGAGGCGACGGGCGGGTTGGACGACTGCGTTCCGGGTTGTCGGGAAGCGGTCCCGACATGGTCCGTCGCTGGTGGCGACGACCGGCCCGGGCACAGCCACGACGGCGAGCAGAACGCGTCCACGGCGAGCCACTCGTCCACCGCAGCCAGGTGCCGGAGCCGGGTGACTCCTTCGGCCGGCGCGGCGTCGAGACCTGGCTGCCCTGCGGCTACGCTACCAGTCGAAGCGGGCGGCCGGCGATCGACACCGTCACGCCCTGCCCCCAGCCGAGGGCGATGGCGTCGCTCTCGATGCCGTCGCCGAAGACGACCAGATCCGACTCGGCGACGACCTGCAGGCCCT
>JBOGIE010000299.1:0-3408 GCA_050742435.1 Acidimicrobiales bacterium
CGGCGGATGGCCTGGCGCCGGGCGCTGTCGACCGTGGCCGTCACCTCCTGGCCGGGCGTGATCTCACCCTCGACCATGCGGACGGTGTGGCGGTGCAGGCCGGGCAGGGCGTGGGTGGTGTCGAGGACCTCGGCCCGCCCGGTGGCCCCCACGATGGTGCCGGTGTCGCCCACCTGGCCGCCGGCCTCGGCGTAGAAGGGGGTGCGGTCGAGAAAGATCTCGTCGCCGATGACGGCCCGGACCACCGCGGTGCTGGACTGCTCCTGATAGCCGGTGAACTCGTCGGGCCCGTGGGCGTCCAGGAGGGCCTTGTAGGCGGCCCGCCGCTCCTCGACGTCGGCCGGCACGCCGGTGGCGCCGCTGGCCGCGGCCTGCTGGCCCAGCCGGCGCTGGTTCTCCATGGCCTCCTCGAAGCCGGCCATGTCGACGGCCACCCCGCGCTCGGCGGCCACCTCCAGGGTCAGTTCCAGCGGGAACCCGTAGGTGTCGTGCAGACGGAAGGCCGCCGCGCCCGACAGCGTGCCCCCGGCCTCGACCGCCTTGGCCAGCTCCTCGTCGAGGATGGCCGAGCCCGACCGCAGCGTGCGGTGGAACCGCTCCTCCTCCCGCCCCACGACGCCCACGATGTCGTCGCGGGCGGTGACCAGCTCCGGGTAGGCGGGGGCCATGACGTCGACCACGGCCTCCACCATCTTGGGGAGCACCAGGCCGTCCACGCCCAGGCCGAAGGCGTGGCGCACGGCCCGGCGCAGGATGCGGCGCAGGACGTAGCCGCGTTCCTCGTTGGAAGGGGTCTGGCCGTCGGCCACCATGAACGTGACCGTGCGGGCGTGGTCGGCCAGGACGCGCAGGCTCACGTCGGCCTTGGGGTCGTCGCCCAGGCGGCGGCCGGTGGCGGCCTCGGCCGCGCCGACCAACCGGGCCAGCTCGTCGGTCTCGAAGACCGAGTTGACCTCCTGGAGGACGGTGAGCATCCGCTCCAGGCCGGCGCCGGTGTCGATGATGCGCAGGGGCAGCGGCTCCAGCGTGCCGTCGGACAGGCGGTTGTACTGCATGAAGACCAGGTTCCAGATCTCCCGGAACCGCTCTTCGCCCCCGTGGGCCGGCCCGCCCGGCTCGCCGTAGGCCTCGCCCCGGTCGTAGTAGATCTCCGAGCACGGCCCACAGGGACCGGTCTCGCCCATCTCCCAGAAGTTGTCGGCCCCCATGCGCTGGATCCGGTCGGCCGGGACCCCCACCGCCTTCTGCCAGATCTCCGCCGCCTCGTCGTCGGTGTCGTGGACGGTGATCCAGAGGCGGTCGCCGTCGATCCCGAGCACCTCGGTGAGCAGCTCCCAGGCCCAGGGGATGACTTCGGCCTTGAAGTAGTCCCCGAAGCTGAAGTTGCCCAGCATCTCGAAGAACGTGCAGTGACCCCAGGTCACGCCGACGTTGGCGATGTCGTCGTGCTTGCCCTTGACCCGCAGGCACTTCTGCACCGACGTGGCCCGCGGCGGGTCGGGGACCGGCTCCTCCCCGAGGATGATCGGGAGGAACTGGTTCATGCCGGCGTTGGCGAACATGGGCGCCGCCGGGTGGTGGGGGATCAGTCCCATGGACGGCACCAGCGCGTGGCCGCGGTCGACGAAAAAGCCGGTGAAGGCGCGTCGAAGCTCGTCGGCTTTCATGATCGTTCGTCCATGGCGGTCGGGGCCAGACTACCGACCGCAGCCGCCGGCGTTCAGCGGGATTGAGGGGTCAGCGGGCCCGGCGCTCGATTCCGGCCCGCAGCTCGGCCTCCCGCTCACGCATGGCCGCCCGGCCCTCGTCGAGGGCGGCCCTGAGTTGGGCGCCCGCCGAGCGGGCCCCGGCCATGGCGTCGTGCGACAGCCGCTGGGGGGTGAGCCGCTCGACCGTCCGCCGGACCGTGCGCATGACCCAGAACGACGTGCCGAAGCCGATGGTCAGGCCGACCGTCATCCAGAACAGACGCTTGAACACGGCCTCTCAGGTCCTCCCGGCCAGGCGCCGGACCATCTGGTTGAGCCCGGCGGAGATGGCAGCCAGCTTGATGAGCGGCGTGGCGAAGGTGGCCAGGGCCAGCTGCGACGCCGAGTCCACCGTGCCCTTGATCGACTCGGTGCGCTCCAGGATGGCCTCCACCTGGACCAGGTCGCCGTTGGCCTGGCGTACCGCGTGGTGGACGTCGGCGATGAGCGGGACCGCGGTCCGCCGTACGTCGTCGACCGCCCCGCGGATGCTGGCCAGGGTACGGATGGCCGCCCCGACCAGGAACAGCAGGCCGACCACCAGCATGGCGAACGCCATCGAGGCGACCGTGGCCGCGAACTCGGCCGGGGTCACGGCTGGCCGTCTTCCTCTCGTGCTCGCATGCGCTCGGCGATCTCCCGTTCGAAGCCGTGGCCGGACGGTTCGTAGTACACCCGATCGGCGACCTCAGGGGGGCGATGCTCCTGGGGAACCCACCCACGCGGGTCATCGTGAGGATAGTCGTAGCCGATCCCGTGCCCCAGCTTCTTGGCCCTGTAGTACGAGGAGCTGCGCAGGTGCATGGGGACCTCGCCCGCCGGCCGGTCCTTCACGTCGCCCTGGGCCGCGCCCAGGGCAGCCGTCACCCGGTTCGACTTGGGCGCGGTGGCCAGGTGGATGACCGCCTGGGCCAGGTTGAGCTGGGCCTCGGGGAGGCCGACGAACTCCACTGCCCGGGCCGCGGCGTCGGCCACCAGCAGCGACATGGGGTCGGCCATGCCCACGTCCTCAGAGGCCAGGATGACCAGCCGCCGGGCGATGAAGCGGGCGTCCTCCCCGGCCTCCAGCATGCGGGCCAGCCAGTACAGGCCGGCGTCGGGATCCGACCCCCGGATGCTCTTGATGAACGCCGAGATGACGTCGTAGTGCTCGTCGCGCTCGTACCTGAGGGCCCGGGCGTCGAGGGCGGCCTCGGCGTGGGCGAGGGTCACGGCGTTCCCCTCCCCGGCCAGGGCGATGGCCACCTCCAGGGCGTTGAGGGCGACCCGGGCGTCACCGTCGGCCCGGCCGACCAGGTGCTCGAGAGCCTCGCCGTCGGCCTTGGCCTTCTCGGTCTCAAGGCCCCGGTCGAGCAGCTTGCGGACGGCCTCGGGCGAGAGGGGGTGCAGCCGGAACAGGCTCGACCGGGACAGGAGCGGGGCGTTGACCTCGAAGTACGGGTTCTCCGTGGTGGCGCCGATGAGGACGAGCAGCCCCTCCTCGACCGAGGGCAGGAAGGCGTCCTGCTGGCTCTTGTTGAACCGGTGGACCTCGTCGAGGAACAGGATCGTCCCCTGCCCCTGCTCGGCCAGGCGGGTGCGGGCCCGCGCCACCACGTCCCGCACGTCCTTCACGCCCGCGGTGACCGCCGACAGCGTCTCGAACGACCGGGCCGTGGCC
>JBOGIE010000300.1:0-3406 GCA_050742435.1 Acidimicrobiales bacterium
AGGGCCGCGCCGCCCGGGCCGGGCGGATGGCCACGTGAAGGCGGTGATCATGGCCGGCGGTGAGGGCACCCGCCTGCGCCCGCTCACCTCCAGCCAGCCCAAGCCGCTCATGCCCCTGGCCAACCGCCCGATGATGGAGCACATCGTGCGGCTGCTGAAGTCGCACGGCTTCGACGACATCGTCGTCACCCTGGCCTTCCTGCCCCAGACCATCCGCAACTACTTCGGCGACGGGTCGGAGTTCGGGGTGCGCATGGTCTACGCCACCGAGGAGACGCCCCTCGGCACCGCGGGGTCGGTGCGCAACGCCCGGGCCGAGCTCGACGACCCCTTCCTGGTCATCTCGGGCGACGTCCTCACCGACATCGACCTGTCCGAGCTGGTCGCCGTCCACGAGCGCAGGAACGCCATGGCCACCCTGGCCCTCAAGTCGATGGAGAACCCGCTGGAGTTCGGCATCGTCATCACCCGGGAGGACGGGACGATCGAGCGGTTCCTGGAGAAGCCGACCTGGGGCCAGGTCTTCTCGGACACGGTCAACACCGGGATCTACGTCTGCAACCCGGACGTCTTCGACTACATCCCCGAGGGGGAGTCGGTCGACTTCTCCGGCGACGTCTTCCCCCGCCTGCTGGCCGACGGCAAGCCCCTCTTCGGCCACATCGCCGAGGGCTACTGGGAGGACGTCGGCACCCTGGAGGCCTACCTGCGGGCCCACCGCGACGTGCTCGACCAGAAGGTGGCCCTGGACATGCCGGGCTTCCGCATCGCCGAGGGCATCTGGCTGGGGGAGGGGGCCGAGGTGGACCCGGCGGCCGACGTCACCGGCCCGGCCATCATCGGCGATTACTGCCGGGTGGAGGCCGGGGCCCAGCTGCGGGAGTACTCGGTGCTGGGCACCAACGTCATGGTCCGCTCCGACGCCTTTCTCCAGCGGTCGGTCGTCCACGACGCCGCCTACATCAGCCAGGGCGTCCGCCTGCGGGGGTCGGTGATCGGCCGGTCCACCGACCTGCGGGCCTACGCCCGCTGCGAGGAGGGCGTGGTCCTGGGCGACAACTGCTTCGTGGGCGACCACGCGGTCGTCAACCCCGGAGTCAAGATCTACCCGTTCAAGACGGTCGAGCCGGGCGCCATCATCAACTCCTCGATCGTCTGGGAGTCGCGGGGCGCCCGCAGCCTGTTCACCCGCAACGGGGTGACGGGGCTGGCCAACGTGGACATCACCCCCGAGCTGGCCTGCCGGGTGGCGATGGCCTACGCCACCACCATGAAAAAAGGGTCCACGGTCACCACGTCGCGCGACTCCAGCCGGGCGGCCCGGGCCCTCAAGCGGGCGGTCATGGCCGGCCTCAACGCCGCCGGGGTCAACGTCACCGACCTGGAGATGGCGCCCGTGCCGGTGACCCGGTTCCAGGTGCGCCGGTCCCAGGGCCAGGGCGGGGTCACCGTGCGCCTGGCCCGGGGCGACCCCCAGTCGGTCACCATGCGCTTCCTCGACGCCGACGGCACCGACGTGGACGAGGCCGCCCAGCGCAAGATCGAGCGCTACTTCTACCGGGAGGACTTCCGGCGGGCCTTCGCCGCCGACATCGGCGACATCGGCTACCCGGCCCGGGCCCTCGAGCACTACTCGGCCGCCATGCTGGCCGGGGTCGACGCCGGGGTGATCCCGGCCGCCGGCTTCAAGCTGGTCCTGGACTACGCCTACGGGTCGACGTCGCTGGTGATGCCCAACGTGCTGGCCAAGCTGGGCGCCGACGTCCTGTCCGTCAACCCCTACGCCTTCACCGCCGGCGCCGCCGCCTTCGAGCCCAAGGCCCACGCCGCCCGGGTGGCCGACCTGGTCCGATCGGCCGGCGCCCACCTGGGCGCGGTCATCGACCCCGACGGGGAGCACCTGACCGTGGTGGACGACGAGGGCCACGTCCTCTCCGACGACCAGGCCCTGCTGGTCATGGTCACCCTGGTCGCCTCCCAGCACGAGGGGGCCCGCATCGCCCTCCCGGTCTCGGCCAGCATCGCCGCCCAGCGCATCGCCGCCGAGGCGGGGGCCGAGATCGTGTGGACCAAGGTGGCCAGCGGCCACATCATGGACGTCGCCGCCGCCGAGGACGACATCGTCCTGGCCGCCAGCCAGGACGGCGGGTTCATCTTCCCCGCCTTCCTGCCCTCCTACGACGGCACCGCCGCCCTCGTCCACCTGCTGGAGATGCTGGCCCGATCGGGGCTGCGGCTGTCCAAGCTGGTGGCCGGCCTGCCCCGGCTGCACATGGCCCGGGAGAGCGTGGTCACCCCGTGGGAGCAGAAGGGCCTGGTCATGCGCCGGGTGGTCGAGCTGGCCAAGGACCGGGAGCTGGTGCTGGTCGACGGCGTCAAGGTCATCCATGAGGGGGGCTGGGCCCTGATCCTTCCCGACCCCGACGAGCCGGTCACCCAGGTGTGGTCCGAGGGCCCCTCCGACGCCGACGCCCGGCGCCTGGCCCAGGAGTATGCCCGCTCCATCCGCCAGCTCCTGCGCTGACCGCCGGGCGGGGCGAACGGCCCGTCGCCGGGGCGCTAGCGTCTGGCGCCATGAAGGTGCCCGAGGACCGGTGGTACACGAAGGACCACGAGTGGGCGCTCCGTGAGCCGGGCGGCCAGGTGCGGGTCGGCATCACGGACTACGCCCAGGACGCCCTGGGCGACGTGGTCTACGTCGAGCTGCCCACGCCGGGGACGGTCGTGACCGAGGGCCAGAGCTGCGGCGAGGTGGAGTCGACCAAGTCGGTGTCGGAGATCTACGCACCCGTGCCCGGCACCATCGCCGAGGTCAACACCGAGTTGCCCGACGCCCCGCAACGGGTGAACGAGGACCCCTACGACACCGGCTGGATGTTCATCGTCCAGACCACCGACGAGACGGCCTTCGAGAACCTCCTCGACGCCGCCGCCTACACGGCGCTCATTTCGTGACCGACGTCTTCTGCGCCAACTGCGGCCACCGCAACACGCCGGACGCCCGCTTCTGCTCCTCGTGCGGGGCGGCGCTCGACGCCGAGCCCGGCTCGGGGGAGGAGACCACCATCACCTTCGCTCCGGTGGACGCCACCGGGGAGATCCTCGACGACGACCTGGCCATGGCCGTGGGCGACCTGACCGCGGCCATGGTGGTGGTCAAGCGGGGGCCCAACGCCGGGTCGAAGTTCGTGCTGGAGGGCGACGTGACCCGGGCCGGGCGCCATCCCGACTCCGACATCTTCCTCGACGACATCACCGTCTCCCGCCGCCACGCCGAGATCCACCGGACGGCCGACGGGTACGTCGTGCGGGACGCCGGGTCGTTGAACGGCACGTACCTGAACCGTGAGCGCATCGAGGAGGCGCCGCTGGCCAACGGCGACGAGCTCCAGATCGGCAAGTTCCG
>JBOGIE010000301.1:0-3396 GCA_050742435.1 Acidimicrobiales bacterium
CCTCGGCCGGCTCGGGGGGCACGATCCGCCACTTGGGCAGGGGGGCGTCGGGCGGGGGCGCGGGGGTCAGGGCGCTCAGCTCCCGGCCGGCGGCCACGTTGGCCCGCACCGTGTCCCGCAGGCGCTCGGGCACCAGGCCGAGCACCTCGTCCTCCCACGACGGGTTGGCCACGATGGCCCGGTAGGCCTGCTGCTGGGCCTGGCCCAGGGCGGAGAGCTCGGACGCGGGCGTGGCCGGGTCACGTACGGCCGCCTCGGCCCGGACGAGGGTGGCGGCCAGCGCCGCCTGCGGGGTCAGCGTGGTGGTGGTGGTCGGTGCCACCGTCGTCGTGGGCGCCGGCGCCGCGGTGGTCGTCGCCTGGGACCGGGCGACGGTGGCCGGGTCGTCGTTCGAGCACCCGGCCAGCACCAGACCGGCCAGAAGGGCCACGGTGGGGGCTCGGCGCATCGCGAGTCGACGCTAGCGCCCGGTACGGTGGGATCCGTGGCCCGCAAGTACCTGATCCGCACCTTCGGCTGCCAGATGAACGTCCACGACTCCGAGCGCCTGGCCGGGCTGCTGGAGGCGGACGGGATGGTGGCGGCCGACGGCGTGGAGGACGCCGACGTCGTCCTGCTCAACACCTGCTGCATCCGGGAGAACGCCGACAACAAGCTGTACGGCAACCTCGGCCACCTGGCTTCGGTGAAGGAGCGCAAGCCCGGGATGCAGATCGCGGTGGCCGGCTGCCTGGCCCAGAAGGACCGGGAGCAGATCCAGGCCCGGGCGCCCCAGGTCGACGTGGTGTTCGGCACCCACAACGTGGGCCGGGCCGCCGATCTCCTGCACGAGGCGGCGACCACGGGCAATCCGGTGATGGAGATCCTGGAGGAGGACGCCGCGTTCCCCTCGGCGCTGCCCGTCCGGCGGGAGCTGCCCTACACGGCCTGGGTCACCATCCAGATCGGCTGCGACAACTCCTGCGCCTTCTGCATCGTCCCCGCGGTGCGGGGCAAGGAGATCAGCCGCCCGTTCGACGAGGTCGTCGACGAGGTCCGGGCGCTGGCCGCAGCCGGCACGGTCGAGGTCACCCTCCTCGGGCAGAACGTCAACTCCTACGGCCGCGACCTGACCAGGCGCCGGCCCATGTTCGCCGACCTGCTGCGGGCGGTGGGCGAGGTCGACGGGATCCGCCGCGTCCGGTTCACCAGCCCCCATCCCAAGGACCTGCGCCCCGAGACGATCGCGGCCATGGCCGAGACCCCGAGCGCCTGCGAGCACCTGCACCTGCCCCTTCAGGCCGGGAGCGACCGCACGCTGGCCGCCATGCACCGGGGCTACACCGCTGACCGGTACCTCCAGCGGCTGGCCGCAGCCCGCGAGGCGGTCCCCGACCTGGCCGTCACCACCGACCTCATCGTCGGCTTCCCCGGTGAGACCGACGACGACTTCGAGCGCACCCTCGAGGTGGTGGCCGAGGCCGCCTACGACAGCGCCTACACGTTCGTCTTCTCGCCCCGTCCGGGCACCGAGGCGGCGGAGATGACCGAGCGTTTCGTGGCCCCGGACGTGATCGCCGAACGGTTCGAGCGCCTCAAGGTCGTGGTGGAGCGCTCGGCCCTCGCCCGCCACCAGGCCCGCGTCGGGCGGGTGGAGGGGGTCCTGGTGGAAGGGCCGTCCAAGAAGGATGCCTCGGTCGCCACCGGCCGCACCCGCCAGAACAAGCTCGTCCACTTCCCGGTCGGCGGCGACCCCATGCCGGCCGCCGGGACCTTCGCCGATGTCCGCATCACCGGCGCCGCCGCTCACTACCTCAGGGGTGAGCTGGTGGAGGTCACGGCCCGGCCGAGGCACAAGACCCGCATCCCCGTGGCGGCGCTCTGAGCGGCCCGGGAGGCCGCTCCATCGACCATTGAGCCACCTGGTGCTCGTGGGCCCCACGGCCTCGGGCAAGTCGGCCCTGGCCCTGGAAGCAGCCCGCCGCCTGAGCGACGTGGAGCTGGTGTCGGCCGACTCCATGCAGGTGTACCGGGGGATGGACGTGGGCACGGCCAAAGCCACCCCGGAGGAGCGGGCCGAGATCCCCCACCACCTGCTCGACGTGGCCGAGCCCGAGGAGGACTATTCCGTCGCCCGCTTCCAGACCGACGTGGCCGCGGCGGTGGCCGGCATCGAGGCCCGGGGCCACCGGGCCCTGGTGGTGGGCGGGACCGGCCTGTACGTGCAGGCGGTCGTCGACGGGCTGAGCCTGCCCGGGGAGTGGCCGGGCCTCAAGGCCGAGCTGGAGGGGCATCCCCCGGAGGAGCTGTACCGGCGGCTGCAGGAGGCCGATCCTCTGGCCGCCAGCCGGATCGAGCCGGGCAACACCCGGCGCCTGGTCCGGGCCCTGGAGGTGACCCTCGGCAGCGGGCGGCCGTTTTCCTCGTTCGGGCCGGGCCTGGGCGCCTACCCGCCCACCCGTTTCCGGCTGGCCGGCGTCTGGATCCCCCAACCGGTGCTGGCCGAGCGGATCGAGGCCCGCTACCGCGACCAGCTGGCCGCCGGCTTCCTCAACGAGGTCCGCGGCCTCGGCCGCCGCATGTCCCGCACCGCCCGGCAGGCCTTGGGCTACCGGGAGCTGCTGGCCCACCTGGCCGGGGAGTGCACCCTGGACGAGGCGGTCGACGCCGCCGTACGCCGCACCCGGGCCTTCGCCCGGCGCCAGCGGGCGTGGTTCCGGCGGGACCCCCGGATCACCTGGCTGGGCACGGGCGGCAATCCGTTCGATCTACTCCCCGCGCTGCTGGGAGACTGGTCAATTCCATGATGCGCCTGGAGAAGTACCACGGCCTGGGGAACGACTTCCTCGTCCTGCTCGACCTCGGCGACAAGTGCCCGGTCGACGCCGCCGCCGTGCGCGCCCTCTGTGACCGCCATCGCGGGGTGGGGGCCGACGGGGTCATCCGGGTCACCCTTGGGCCCGAGCGGCCCCTCGAGCGGGATCGCGGCCCGACGATGGAGCTCTTCAACGCCGACGGCAGCCGGGCCGAGATGAGCGGCAACGGCATCCGCTGCCTGGCCATGGCCATGGTCGACGCCGGCCTGTCCGGGCCGGACATGGTGGTGCAGACCGACGCCGGTCCTCGGCGGGTGACCGTCGACGACGACGGATGGGCGAGCGTGGAGATGGGCATGGCCAAGATCGACCCCAAGGACGTGGGCGTGGCCTTCGTCGACATGGGGAACCCCCATACCGTCGTGGAGGTAGAGGACCTGACCAAGCTGCGCATCGCCAGGCAGGCGGCCGAGTGGCAGGGCCGCAATGTGGAGTTCGTGGTGATCGGCCCCGGCCGCGACGAGCTCAGCATGCGGGTCTGGGAGCGGGGCGTGGGCGAGACCCTGGCGTGTGGGACAGGCGCCTGCGCGGCGGCGGCGGC
>JBOGIE010000302.1:0-3367 GCA_050742435.1 Acidimicrobiales bacterium
CTACCGCGTCCGGCCCGAGCCGCTGCGGGCGGTCGACGAGTGGCTGGAGCCCTACCGCCTGCTGTGGGAGTCGCGCCTCGACGACCTCGGTCGCCACCTGGACGAGATGCCGGAATAAGCAGAGAGGACGCCCGATGCACGGAACCCTCGACCGCCACGGCGACCGGTGGACGCTCACGTTCGTGCGGCGGCTGCCCCACCCGCCCGAGAAGGTGTGGCGGGCCCTGACCGAGCCCGAGCACCTGGCTGCCTGGTTCCCCAGCGAGATCCACGGCGAGCGGGCGGCCGGCGCCCCGCTGCGATTCGTCTTCGCTCATGGGGAGGGACCGCCGACCGAGGGCGAGATGCTGACCTACGACCCACCTTCGGTCCTGGAGTACCGCTGGGAGCAGGAGGTCCTGCGCTTCCACCTGCGGCCCGAGGGTGACGGGTGCGTGCTCACCTTCGTCGACACCTTCGACGAGCTGGGCAAGGCGGCCCGGGACGGGGCGGGCTGGCACGCCTGCCTCGATGTCCTGGAGCACCACCTGGCCGGCACCGAGCCGCCCTGGACCCCGCAGGGGCACTGGTCCGACGTCCACGCCGGCTACGTGGAGCGCTTCGGGCCCGAGGCCGCCACCATCGGTCCCCCGGAGGGTGCGTTCCCGTCAGAATGAGCAGGTGGAGACCGGCAGCCTGATCGAGCGGGTCGCCGGCGTGCTCGAGGAGGTGGCGGCCGAGGTCATCGAGCCCCGCTTCGACAACCTGGCCGACGGCGACGTCGACGAGAAGGCCCCCGAGGAGCTGGTCACCACGGCCGACACCGAGTCGGAGCGCCTGCTCGTCCGGCGGCTGGGCCAGCTGCTCCCCGGCGTGCCGGTGGTGGGCGAGGAGGCCACCTGGGAGAGCGGTTCGGTGCCGTCCCGGCTGCTGGCCGAGGCGCCGCGGGTGTGGCTGGTCGACCCGGTGGACGGGACGTCGAACTTCGTGGCCGGCTCGGCCGACTGGGGGGTCATGACCGCACTCATCGAGCACGGCCGGACGGTGGTGGGGTGGATCTGGCGCCCGGTCGAGCGGCGGCTGTACGTGGCCGAGCGGGGCGGCGGGGCCTGGCGCGACGGCCGGCGCCTCCACCGGCCGCCCGCCTCCGCCGACCCCGCCCGGCTGCGGGGCGGGGTCCTGCGCCGCTTCCTCGACGAGGACACCCTCGAGAGGGTCGACCGCAACGCCGGCCGCTTCGCCGAGGTCACCAGCGGCCGGATGGCGGCAGCGGTGGAGTACCCCCTGATCGCCGAGGGCGAGGAGGACTTCGCCCTGTTCGGGCCCACCCTGCCGTGGGACCACGCCCCGGGCGTCCTGCTGGTGGAGGAGACGGGTGGGGTGGCCCGCCGCCCCGACGGTTCGCCCTACCGGCCGGCCGGCACCGAGGGCGGGCTGCTGGTGGCGGCCGGCGAGGAGGCGTGGGCCACCGTCCGCCGGGAGCTCCTGGCCTAGGCGGCCAACGGGGCCAGCTGGCCGCGAACCGAGCCCAGGGGGAAGGGGTGGCTGTGGATGTTCACGTAGTAGTCCGACGGGTTGGCGACGATGTCGTCGAGCACGGCCTCCGAGGCGGTGTAGCAGCCGCTGGACACGCTGCGGTTGCCGGCGTTGACCGGGTTGTTGAGGTCGACGGCGTGGGGGCCGATCACCCCGGCCGGCGCCTGGTGGATGTGGGCGGCGGTGGGCGGTGCCCCTCCGGTGGTGACGGCGACGACGCAGATGCGGTTGGCGGCGTCGTCGACCACGGCGTAGGCGAAGCCGGAAGAGGCCGGGTCGCCGCCGGTCGGCACGGCGGCGGCCGTCAGGTTGGCGGTGAGGACGACGGGCGCAGCCGAGGCCGGCGAGGCGGTGAGCCCCAGGACGGCGAGGACGGCGGCGGCGGAGGCGACGAGTCGGGTGCGCATGGCCGCATACCTGCTCGCCGGGGATGGTTCCCAAACCGCGCCCCCGGTGGTCCCCGGGGGCCGTGGCGGTCCCCCACTCGACCAGGGGCCACGGGTTAGCATCGGCGTCCGGCGCCCAGAGGGGGCGGCAGGGCGGAACAGGCGGAGGTGCGTCGGATGACGACACGTGGCAGGCGGTGGTCCGTCGTCGCCGCCGCTGACCGTCACCGTCACCGAGGAGCCACGGACGGGCTACGGCGTGAGCGCGATCCGGACCGATCCGACCAGCGCCCTCATCAGCGCCAACCTGCCGGCGCGGACGGCGACCGTCTCGGCTCCTCCCGGCACCACGACGGTCTTCTTCCGGAACTCCCGCCTCGTGTCGGTCTCGGCGACCGCGGGCGCCACGTGTCCGGCACGGCCGTCGCCGGGGCCATCGTCGGCGGCGGAGGAATCGATCCGGTCGTGCGGGTGGAGGACGAGCCCCGCGTGGTGGTGTCGGGACCGAATGCGGTCGTGGCCGGGGCCGGCAGCACCGTGTCGGGCGCCGGGGGGAGCCAGGTGGCCGGCGAGGTGTCGGTCGTTTCCGGCGCCGGAGGGAGCCAGGTGGCCGGCGACGCATCGGTGGTGTCGGGCGCCGGCGGGAACCAGGCGGCGGGCGAGGGGAGCGTCGTATCCGGAGCCGGGGGCGCCCAGGCGGCAGGCAGGGGAAGCGTCGTCTCCGGCGGCGGGACCGACCAGGTCGCCGGCCTCCCCGCCCCCGTCTCTGCTCCCCGGGCGTCGAGGCCGCGCTGAGCGCGACCAGAGCGGATGGTCCCGACGGCGGCCGCTACCCGGTGGTCACGGCCGAGCCCGGGGCGACCAGGTGCACCCAGGTCTGGCCGGGGGGCAGGGCGATGGGGGCCCCCGAGCTGTCGGTGAAGGTGGTCACCGCGTCGGGGGTGGGCTTCGACCAGGTGCCCTGGACCATGGTGGCGGCGGCGAAGATCCACACGTCGCCCGAGCCGACGACCTCGGGGTACATGACCGAGTAGTCGTCGATGAAGTACACGTACGGCGTGAACTGCAGGATCACCGTGGTGGGGGCGATCCGGCCCTCCTCCAGCAGGTGGGGGGAGCCGTCGGTGGAGCGCAGCCAGGTGTTGCTGGCCGCGTCCCAGTCGTAGGCGGCGGTGACGTAGGGGGCGGGGACCAGGTGGAGGCTGGCGACAGGTGCCGCCCCCGGCCCGGTGAAGCTCTGGCCGTCGCGGAGGAAGGTTGCGAACGGCCGGGGCGACCCGGCCTCGGGCGGCACCCGGGAGTACAGGCCCTGGGTGGAGGTGTAGAGGTTGTGGGGGGCGACCCGTTCGGGCCGGCGGTACATGACCACGGTGTCGCCCTCGGTGACCAGGGTCAGCGGGGCCTCCCGGGCCAGGGCCTCGGCGCCCGGGCTGCCGCCCGAGAAGCCGAAGACCCCCCCGAGCGGG
>JBOGIE010000303.1:0-3336 GCA_050742435.1 Acidimicrobiales bacterium
CCTCCCACCGGGGCGAGCAGCAGCGCCCGGAGAGCAGGGTGGTCGCCGGCGAGGGGGATTCGGTCATCGTCAACCGCTCGACCGACGGCGGGCGCACGTTCGAACGCGGGGTCGTCGCCATCCAAGGAGGCACCAACTCCTGGCCGTTCATCATCCGGCCCGGGGTCGCCGTCCAGCCCCGGCCCCAGGGCGACAAGCTCTACGTGGTCGGGTGGCACGTCGTCAACCCCCCCGGCATGGGGGCGTCCGGTGGCGAGGGCGAGCGCAAGGCCATCGTCGCCACGTCGGAGGACGGGGGCCGCAGCTGGTCGCAGCCGGTGGAGGCGCAGGGGCCGGACGAGAAGGTCCGGGAGATCGCCCCTCCGGTCGTGGGCCCCGACGGCGCGGTCTACATCGCCTGGCGCAACCGTGACGACCCGGCCAACGCCCCCCACCCGATCGTGGTGGCCAAGTCCACCGACGGCGGAGCCACGTGGGCCCGAACCCCGATCGGCGACGTCGGCCCGGCGCCGACCGGCATCCCGGCGCCGTCCGGGAGCAGCGGCTACCCCCGGATGGCGGTCGACCCCAGGACGGGCGCGCTCTACGTGGTCTACGTCGGGTTCAACTTCGGCGACCTCGACACCATCTTCCAGCGCTCCACCGACGGTGGCGCCACGTGGTCGCCGCCGCTGCGGGTCAACGACGATCCCCGGGGCAACGGCATGCGCCAGCTCACCCCGCAGGTTTTCGTCGCCCCCAACAGCCGGGTCGACGTGATCTGGATCGACACCCGCACCACCTTCCCGAGCGCGGTCGTGCCCCGACCGGCCGGCCAGGCCGACCTCTACCACGCCTCCTCGATCGACGGCGGGGTCACGTTCTCGGCCAACCGGCGCATCTCCGACCGGACCATGAACCTGGACGAGGGGCTCCTGGGCCGCATCGGCACCTACACCTGGTACGGGCCGGCGGCGGCGCCGATGGGGGATGACGCCATCCTGTTCGCCTGGGGTGACCCGCGGTTCAGCAACGTCGACACCGCCACCAACGACATCATGCTGGCCACCATGCAGCTGGGGCAGGCCGCCCCGGCCGCCATCGTGCAGCTGCCCAAGGCCAGCCCGTCGAACCTCTCCGTGGCCGCGTCGCAGCTGGCCTATCCGGGCGGCTCCGAACGGATCGGGGCGGCGTTCACGTCGAAGCTGGTCGTGGTCCACGAGGACGACGTGGCCGGCGCCTGGGCCGGGGCGGTGCTGGCCCGGGCCCACGCGTCGCCCCTCTTCGTCACCGACGGCGGCTCCCTGACCAAGGAGCAGCGCGAGGAGATCGGCCGGCTCAACCCGACCGGCATGTTCGTGATCGGCGACGAGGACCAGGTCCCCGAGACGCTGGTGGACGAGATCACCAGAGCGGGCGTGATCACCCAACTCGCCCCCGTCCCCACGACCGCCGCCCCGGCCAGCACCGCCCCGCCCATGGCCAGCACGGCCACGACACTGGCCCCCACCCCGACGGGCGACCGGGCCGAGGTCATCCGCCTCACCGGGAACACGCCCGCCGACATCGGCCGGGCGGTGGCCGGCGCCATGGACGTGCGCAGCGCCGAGGAGAAGGGCCGTTCGGTGCCGGCGTTCGGCGGCGCGGTGGTCGTCAACCCGGCCAGCGACGAGGCGGCGACAGCCCTCGCCTTCGCCGCCAGCCAGCGCTACCCCATCCTGTTCGCCGACCGTGACGGCGTCCCCGCGGCCACGGCCGAGGCCTTCAATTCCCTGGCCATCCAGAACACCTGGGTGGCGGGAAGCACCGACGCGGTCACCGACGGCGCCATGGCCCGCCTTCCCGGGGCCAAGCGCCTCGGTGGGACCGACGCCGCCGCCACGTCGGCCGCGGTGCTGGCCGAGGTGCGGGGCCGCGGCCTGCCGGTCAACGTGATCTACGTGGCCGACGAGTCCCGGCCGGTGGACGCGGCCGTCGGGGCGGCGGCGGTCGCCCGCCTCGGAGGCTTCCTCCTCCTGATCCCGGGCGGCGACGCCGGGGCCGCCGAGCAGCGCATCAACGAGCTGGGCCTCTCCAGCGAGGTCGACCAGATCGTGGTGGGCGAGAGCGTCACCGACAGCGACATCCCGTGGGCCCTGATCGTGCTGAGCGGCCTGTTCGCCGTCGCCGGCATCGTCCTCCTCGACCGGGCGGCCCGGAAGAACCGCCAACGCCGCGGCGAGACCACCGACGCACCCGTCCCCTCACCGGCGACCACCCGGCACCCGTAGGGCGCCGGGCGTCAGCCGCCCTCCATCCCCTCGGTCCCTTCGGTCCCCCGCCGGCTCGCCCGGCGGAGGAAGTCGAGGACCTCCCGGTCGCCACGGAACGGGGTCTCGGTGCCGGTGGCCACGTGGCGCACCAGGCCGCGCAGGTCCCCGTCGGGCGGGGGCGGCCGGTCGTCCGCCGGCCCCCACACCTGCACCAGAAAGGTGTCCATCGCATCTCCGATCGCTTGCCCCGCCGGCCCCCCGGCGGCAGGAGCAGCATCCACCCCGGCCTTCCGGGCCGGTTCGGGTCAGGTTCGGGTCGGCCGGGCGTTCAGGCGCCGGAGCCGGCCAGCCTCCGGGCCCGGGGGTCGGGGAAGGCGGCGGGCTCGACGGCGATGTCGGCCATGCGCTCGCTGTAGGCCCGGTACATGCGCCGGGCCTCGCCGTGGCGGCCGGCGGCGCTCAGGGCCCCGACCAGCTGCAGGTGGGCCCGCTCGTCGTAGGGATCCCGGGCCAGCACCCGGAGGAGGTACCGGACGGCGCCGTCGTGGTCGCCGGCCGCCAGGGCCAGGTCGGCCAGGGCCATGGCCACCGACACGTAGGTCGTGCGCGCCTCCTCGCGCAGGACCGTCGACCAGTCCTCGTAGAGGTCCTCCTCGAGGAACTCCCCGGCGTAGGCCCCCTCGGCCGCAGTCAGCAGGCGGCCG
This sequence comes from Acidimicrobiales bacterium, assembly GCA_050742435.1. Lineage (GTDB taxonomy): Bacteria > Actinomycetota > Acidimicrobiia > Acidimicrobiales > AC-14 > CADCTB01. The sequence goes on from JBOGIE010000303.1 coordinate 2,936, forward strand.
GCGGTGGTCGCGTCGCCCTCGGACAGCGCCCGTAGCCCGGCCCGGGCGTCGGCCAGGAACCTCTCCACGTCGACGGAGACGTGCTCCAGGCGCACCCAGGCCGCGGCCCGGTCGTTGGCCAGGAACTGCTCGGGGTCGAACTGCTTGTCCGGGTCGAGCACCGACCGGAGGGTGGAGAGCGTCACGGACAGGCGGGAGGCGGCCTTGGCCGGATCCTCGTCCGGCCACAGGAGGTCGAGTAGGACCTCACGGGCGACGGGGTGGCCGCGGCGGGCGATCAGGACCTTGAGGAGGTCGCGGGCCTTGCGGGACTGCCACTCGGCGATGCCGATAGGCGTCCCCGCCCGCTCGACGCTGAACCCGCCCAGCACCCGCACCGCCAGGGCGGGGCGGGCGGCCCG
>JBOGIE010000304.1:0-3327 GCA_050742435.1 Acidimicrobiales bacterium
GGGCGGCGGGCAGCAGGAGGTCGGTCCACACCAGGCCCGTGGTCCGCGGCTCCGGTGGCGCCGCGGAGGTCGGCGGCGCCACCGGGCCGGGGCTGAGGAGCCGGCTGCTCGACCCCTCCGGAACGTCGGGAAGGAGGACCGGCGCCCGCCGGCCCCGGAACAGCAGGGCGGCGCCCAACCAGGCGGCGATCAGCGACCCGGCGAGGAGCGTCACCGGGCCACCCCTCTCGCCCTCGCCCGCCGCCCGGCCACGTAGGCCAGGGGGCCGGCGGCCATGCCGGCCAACTCGGCCAGGACCATGCCGACCGGCGGCCGGGTGCCCAGGACGGCCGGGCTCCACAGCGTGACGATCTGGCGGACCCCCGCCGGCATCCGGGCCAGGATGTCGCCGGCCGTGTGCCGGTCGCCGGCGTACTTGGCCAGGAAGGCGGTGAGCCCCGAGCCGTAGCGGAAGAGCTGGCGGCGCAGGGCACGGTTGTCGCCGCGGTGGTGATGCCACACCACCGCCGACGGCTCGTAGGCCACGGCGCGCCCGGCCCGCAGGATGCGGACGAAGGCGTCGAGGTCCTCGCCCCCTCCGGCCGGCGTGCCGGCGCCGAGAGCCACGTCGAACCCGCCCAGGCCCTGGAACAGCCGGCGGTCGACGGCGAAGTTGGCGCCCGTCCCGAACAGCCCCGCGCTGTACGGGTACAGCCGCGACAGGCCCTGGCGGTCGTCCAGCGAGAACACCCTGGGCTCGAGGCGGTCGGCCCAGGAGAACCGCCGGTCGAAGTAGCGCTGCGCTCCGGTGTCAAGCTCGGCCGGCGGGACCAGGCCGGTCACACACCCGACCTCGGGGGCCCGAGCGAAGCCGGAGGCCAGGCCGTCCAGCCACCGGGCGTCGACCCGGGTGTCGTCGTCGGTGAAAGCGACGTACCGGGCGTCGGTGGCGGCCATCCCCCGGTTCCGGGCGCGGGACAGGCCCGCCACGGGTTCGACCACGTACCGGAAGCGGGCGTCGTCGCCGGCCAGGCGGGCGAAGCAGTCCCGGGTGGCGGTCGACGACGGGGCGTTGTCGACCACGACCACCTCGAAGCGGCCGTACTCGAGCTGCTGCAGCAGCTTGAGGGCGGTGGCCAGGTACTCGTCGCGGTCCCGGGTACAGAGGACGACGGCGAACCGCTCCCCGTTCGCAGCGGGCTGATGGGCCGCTGAGGACGGAGAGCGGTCCAAGAACGGGGGGGGGAGGTCGCCGGTGTCGCCGTCCAGGACGACAGTGACGAACCCCACGACCCGGCCGTGGTGGCGGACGAGGATGCGGGCGCCGGTGTCGCCCGGTCGCCGGGCCCGGGCCACCCCCTGAGGGGGCAGCCACGGGCGCTCGACGTCGACCTCGGCCACCCACACCGCCTCTGGCGACCTCATCGGGCGGCCGCCAGCTGCACCATGAAGACGGTCAGGCTGGCCGCGGCCAGGACCGCGAGCATGGCCCCGGGGTTCCACCAGCGGAGCCAGAGCAGCGCCTGGGCCACCGCGGTGCAGATGGTCAGGCTCAGGGCGACGACCAGGGCCAGGCGGGCCACGCCGTGAGCCAGCGGCAGGTGGCCGAGGAGGGCCCACCCGGGCACGAAGGTGATGAAGGCCAGGGCCAGCAGGAGCCGGGCGGGGCCGGCCACGCCGGCGGCGGCCAGGATCAGGAGGGCGGCGGTCACGCCCGCGCCTGCCGCGTCGAGCACGGCGACATGGCGGGCGGTGAGCGGGTCGTCGGCAGTCATGCCGCGCTCCGCAGCACCCGCCACAGGTGGGGGACAACCAGGACGGCCACCGCCGTCTGCGCCACCAGCCAGCCCACCCCCACGCCCGTGAGGCCGGACGCATGCATGCCCGCGGTCACCCCCACCGCCACCAGCAGGCCGGTGGCCGCCTCGGCGGCCAGGACCCGGCGCACCTTGGCCCGGACCCGCTCGACGCCCAGGTAGAGGGTGACGACGGCCTGGGGCACGGTGGCCAGGAGGAGGAGCTGGAGGAGCGTGGTGGCCTGGCGGACGTAGTCGGCACCGAACGGGGTGAGCATCAGGCCGGCTCCTAGGACGAGCAGGGCGGTGCCGGGCACCGCGAACCGGACGTACCGGCGGATGCTCAGCCGGGTCAGGGCCACCAGCTCGGACTCGTCGTGGGCGCCTTCGACGACCAGCGACAGGCTCAGGCTCTGGGCGACGGCCCGCACCGCCCCGGCGATGACGAAGGCGATGTAGAAGTAGGCGTTGGCCGCCTGGCCGAGCACGGCCACGACCAGTAAGGGGAGCATGGTCGTGTAGCCCTGGCTGAGCAGTCCGGCCACGTAGTCGACGGCCAGGTACCGGGTGATGCGTCGGCGGTCGTTGATGGGCAGGGCGCTGGGTGCGGCCTCCCCCGCCGGCCGGCTGCCGGCGGGCAGAACCCTCCCGAACAGGAGGACGTTCACCGGGAGGAGCATGAGGGCCATGGCCACCAGCCAGGCGACGAAGATGCCGTGGCCGGCCGCGTAGGGGACCAGCCAGACCATGAGCCCGATCTTGAGCAGCCCGAACAGGCCGTTCTCGATGGGGAGGGCCACGGCCCAGCGGGCCGCGGTCAGGACCGCGTCCTGCAGGGCGAAGACGTTCCACAGCACGACGGCCACGACCAGGGCGACGGCCAGTTCGGGGTGCTGGGTGAGGGGGCGGAAGCCGTCCGACACCCGGGGGGCGACGACGACGAAGGCGCCGGTGAGGGCGACAGCCGTCACCGCCGTGACACCGTAGGCGGCGGCGACCGGCCGCCAGCGCCGGGACCGGACCTGGGGCAGGAGGCGGGAGATCCCCATGGCCAGGTTCAGCTGGGAGATGACGGAGAGCAGCATCATGGCCGAGATGAGGGCCGCGTCCTGGCCCAGCTGCCGGGCCGGGTACCAGCGGCTGGCCGCGGCCCAGAAGGCCATGCCCAGCACCGACGTGACCGCGGTGTTGGCCATGAGGGCGGCCGAGGTGACGCCCAGGGGGTCGAACCGCCGCCTTGCCGGCGGAGGGGCCGGGGCGGCGGGGCGGGCGGTGACATCGGCCGGGGCCGGAGCCGCCGGGGTGAGCAAGGTCACGACGACCGTCGGCTGCGCAGGTAGGCGACCGGCCCGTACAGCAACCCCTGGATCTCGGCCAGGACCAGGGTGCGGGGGTAGGTCGACGAGCGGGCCGCGTTCTTGGGCGACCGGGCGCTGAGCAGGTGGACCGCGCCCCGCGGGACGCGGCGGAGCATGGCGGCCGCGGTGGCCCGGTCACGGAACAGGTGCTTGGTGAGCATGGCGCCCAGGCCGACCCCGTAGTCCCGGACCTT
>JBOGIE010000305.1:0-3307 GCA_050742435.1 Acidimicrobiales bacterium
CGGCCGGGCTGGCCCAGCGGGCCTCGCCCCACTGGTTGCAGTTGGCGTAGGTGGCGTCGTAGACCTCGGAGTTGTCCCAGATGCCGGTCTGCACCAGGCTCGTGGGCCGGGCGCCGACCTGCTCGTAGGCCGGGTTGGCGTCGAGGAAGAAGTCCACCAGGTCGTCCCAGATGCGGCAGATGACCTTGCACCAGTCGAGGATCTTGCCCAGCTGGGCGTAGTACTCGTTGAACGTCGAGGTGGTGACGGTGGTCGACATGCCCCCGGGCACGATCGTCGACGGATGGGGGAACTTGCCGAACATCAGCTGGCACATGATCCGCCCGACCCGCGTCCACTCGAGGGCCTCGAGGTAGATCTTCCCGGTCAGCGGGTTGAGGGCGTCCATGATGTCTTTGATCGTCGTGTAGCCGTGGATCTCGCTGTGCGGAGCCAGGGTCTTCTCGGCCCGGGTCACCAGCTCGGGGTTGGTCACACTGACCAGGGCGGTGGAGTAGTCCGGCCCGGCCAGGATCCCGAGGTGGAGGGGGCGGTCGTAGAACATCTCGCCCACCTCGCCCAGGTTGCGGACCTCCACGCCCAGGGGCGGCGGGCACACGCCGAAGGCCTGCTCGATGTTGAGAGCCGAGCACGACGCGTGGGTGCCGCCGCAGACGCCGCAGGCTCGGGACGAGATGTCGATGGCGTCGCGGGGGTCGCGGCCCTCGAGGATGACCTCGTAGCCGCGGAAGAGCATGGCCCGGGCGTGCGCGTCGACCGCCCGCCGGTTCTCCAGGTCCAGGACGGTGTGCACGGCCAGCGCGCCGGCCACACGCGTCATCGGGTCGATGTTCCAGTCCCGCAGGCGGGGCGGGGCGGCCAGTTGGGCGCCGGGACCGCCCTTGCTTCGGACGTACCCCTTGGGCTCGGCGACGGTGACCGAGTACGGGTCTGCGATTCCTTCCCTGAGACGAGCCTTCCCTGTCTCGTCGAACTCAATAGGGAGGTTCTTAAAGCACACTGGCGACCGCTCCTCTTTTGTCTGGACGACACTCGATCCAAAAGTCCGCCGGGTCTTGACGTTGGCACGCTGCTGTAGCCTGTCGCCAGGGTTGTAAGCCTCGCTATCACGACGTTTTGGGAGGACGGTGGTCGGTGAAGGGCAACGGTGAGTGGGTGCCGAGCGGGGTGCCCGACGTCGACACCCTGCTCGGCGGCCTGATCCTCGGCGACAACGTGGTGTGGGTCATCGAGGAGGCCGACACCGTCCAGCGCATCGAGGACGCCCTGCTGGCCGAGCTCGCCGGCCGGAAGGAGCGTTCGTTCTACGTCACCGCCGGTTCCGACCCGGCCCGGCTCCAGACCCGCCTGGGACCGCTGGTCACGGTGCTCGACGCCCGCCCGCGCGGCCGGTACGGCGACCCCGGGGTGCTGGAGACGGCGATCATCGAGGGCGCCCGCAGCAACCCTCCGGGCTACGTCATCATCGACGGGCTGATGCAGTTCGCCCGCCGCTGGGGGCCGGCCCGGGCCGTCGGGTTCTTCAGCCGGGTGTGCCCGCGGCTGTTCGACCTCGGGGCCGTGGCCTACTGGCGGGCGCCGAAGGCCCAGCTGGGCCGGGCCTTCATCGAGCAGGTGACCAACGTCACCCAGTGCGTCCTGGAGATCGGCGAAGGCCACCTGCGGGTGGTCAAGGCCGAGGGCCGGCCCGCCGCGGTCCAGGGCCGCGTCCTCCGGGTGGAAGTGGCCGAGGGGAAGGTCCGGCTCCACGACGAGCGCGACCTCGGTCGGCTGAGCCGGGGCCTCGAACGGGTACGGCAGGAGCGCAACCTGAGCCAGAGCGACCTGGCCCGGCTGGCCGGCGTCACCCCCAGCGCCATCTCCCAGGCCGAGGCCGGCCGCCGGGGCCTGTCGCTCGACACCGTGCTCGTCCTCTCCGAACGGCTCGGGATGGGCCTGGACGAGCTCCTGGCCTCCGCCCCGGCCGGTGGGTACGTCCTCGCCCGCCACCCCCGCACGTCGGTGGAGCCCTTGACCGCGCTGCTCGACGACCCCAAGGCCGGCCTGCGGGCCTACCTGGTCCGCCTGGGCCCCGGGGAGTCCGGTGGGCCGGACTTCGTCCACAAGGGCACCGAGCTGGTGCTGGTGGCGTCCGGTCTGGTCCAGGTCACCATCGGGTCAGACACGCCGGTCATGCGGGCCGGCGACGCCGCCCTGGCCACGACCGTCGCCGTCTCGGGCTGGCGCAACCTCATGAACGGGCCGGCCCTGCTCTTCTGGGTGGCGCGCGACGAGCCGCCCAAGCGGCCCGGCCGCGGGTAGCGTCTGGCCGAGGCCATGGCGACCGACGGCGACCAACCGACCGTTCCCGTCGGCGGGCGCGGGGCCATGCCCCTGGTGGGCTTCGGCACCTGGCAGATGCGCGGGGCGACCTGCTACCGGGCGGTCCGCCACGCCCTCGAGGTGGGCTACCGCCACATCGACACCGCCGCCATGTACCGCAACGAACGCGAGGTGGGGCGGGCGGTACGGGACAATGGTCTTGACCGGGGCGACGTCTTCGTCACCACCAAGCTGCCTCCGGGGGACGCCGGGCGGGAGCGCAGGACGCTCGATTCCAGCCTGCGGGCGCTGGACATGGACTACGTCGACCTGTGGCTCATCCACTGGCCGCCGACCCGAGGGGCAGGCGTCCGGGTGTGGGAGCAGTTCCTGGCCCTTGGCCAGGAAGGGCTGACCCGGGCCGTCGGGGTCTCGAACTTCAGCCTGGGCCAGATGGACGAGCTGATCCGGGCCACCGGTCAGGCGCCCCACGTGAACCAGATCCGCTGGGGGCCGACCCTGTACGACCCGGACGAGGTCGAGGGGCACCGTCGCCGTGGCGTGGTCGTCGAGGGCTACAGCCCGTTCAAGAGCACCGACCTGCGCCATCCGGTCCTGGTCGAGGTGGCCCGCCGCCACGGGGTGACGCCCGCCCAGGTCGTCGTCCGCTGGCACGTCGACCACGGAGTCGTCGTCATCCCCAAGTCGGCCACGCCCGAGCGGATCGCGTCCAACTTCGACGTCTTCGGCTTCACCCTGGACCCGGACGACCTGCGCCGGATCGACGCCCTGTCCCCGGCCGCCCGCACGAACCGGTGACGGGCCGGACGGGCCGAACCGGTGACACCCTGAGGTGCCACCGGTTCGGGGTGTGAACAGCTAGTCGGCGGGGCCGGTTTCGGCCAGCTCGACCGGGGGCGGCTCGATGCCCTCGATGGAGCGGAAGACGATCTCGCCGTCCTCGGCGTCGACGATGATCGTCTCGCCCGCCCGGAACTGCTTCCAG
>JBOGIE010000306.1:0-3302 GCA_050742435.1 Acidimicrobiales bacterium
ACCACGGTGTTCCACGCCCCGCAGCCGGCGCAGCGACCGGTCCACTGCGGGCTCTCGGATCCGCACTCCGCGCAGCGGTAGGTCGATCGCACCTTGGCCATGCCGGCCGACCCTACCGACGAGGTGGGACAGGATCGGGGATCAGCCGTAGGCCCGTCGCCGGCGCCGCCTCCGTACGACCACGACGAGCAGGACGGCCAGCACCACCACGACGGCCCCGGCGGCGGCGGGCACGAGGGGGTCGATGCGCAGGGCCTCGCTCGACGCCTCCATGGTGACCGTCTGGCCCGGCTCCGGGGTCCACACCGCCCGCCCGCCGTCACGGGCCGGGGCGTTGGTTGTCACCTCGCCCGGGAGCCCGGCCGTCACCTGGACCTTGACCGCCCGGGCCAGCTCCTCACCGAACCGTCGCCGCAGGCCCTCCAGGTCCAGGCCCAGGTCGACGTCGCCCAGGGCGGAGGCCAGGTCGGGGTCGGACAGGCCGGCCACGCCGCCGGAGAGGTCGACGGTGCCGGTGAACGCCGTCTTGCTGCGCAGGAGCGACTCGGTGCGGACGATGCGGAAGTCACGGAAGGGCCCGTTCGGCCCGCTGAGCTCGGCCAGGACCGCCGCCGCCTGCTCGGGGCCGTCGAAGGGCTTGGACGCCCGGATCCACGTCAGCCCGTCGTCCTCCCGCCGGGGCGCCTCCACCTGCCAGCCGGCCTGGCCCAGGTCGTCGACCCTCAGGGCGGTGGCCGGGTCACCGACCTCGTTCAGGGCGTCGGCGTCGAGGCCCAGGCCGGCAGTGACCCGCCCGCTGCCGCCCCGCTCGACGTCGACCCCGGCGACAAGCGTGACCTGGCACGCCGTCGTCGCCCAGGCGAGGAGGGCGACGAGCAGGAGGAGCCGGCGGGACATCGCGAGGACCGTAGTGGCGAGGGCGGCCTTCAGTGCGAGCTACGGGCCGACGAAGCTTCGGGGCTGGCCACCGCGGCGGCCAGCAGGCGGACGCCGAGCAGGGAGATGTCGTCGTCCCGGCGGAGCTCGGCCGTGCACTCCCGCAGGACGTGGTCGCAGAGGTCTTCGGGGTCCCAGGGGCCCCCGACCGCGGCCCGGCGCAACCGCTCCATCCCCGTGGCCCGAGGGGTCGAGCGGCTCTCGACCAGCCCGTCGGTGAACAGCAGCAGTGTCGACTGCGGGGGGACCCGGAGCGTGCCCTCCCGCCGGTCGGCGCCGCTGGCGGCCCCCAGCGGCCCGGACCGGCCGCCTTCCACGAACCGGCCGCTCGGCGCCCCGGGACCGACGACCAGCGGCGGGCAGCCGCCGGCGTTGACGAACCGGGCGTCGCCGGTGGCCGGGTCGAGTACCGCGTAGGTCAGCCGGGCACCGCCGCCCAGCCCGGTGCTCTCGGCCAGCCGGTCGAGATGGCCGATGAGGGACGCGGGCGAGTGGCCGTCGAGCACGGCGTAGGCCCGCAGGGCGGCCCGCAGGTCGCCCATGGCGCCGGCCACCTCCACCCCCCGTCCGGCCACGTCGCCGACCACCATGCCGAGCTGTCCCCCGGGAAGGGGCACGGCGTCGAACCAGTCGCCGCCGCTCTGGACGAACACGCCCCAGGGGCGGGCCCGGCCGGCCAGGGAGACGCCGGGGATGTCCGAGGACAGGTCCTCGACGAGCGCCGCGCCGCGGTGGCGCTGGCGGCGGGCCTCGGCGTGGGAGGCGGCGTAGCCGAGGAGCTCACTCACCCCGTGGTCGGGCGAGGTGACGGGCGACTCGACGGCGAGCGCCTTCACCGGCCCGTCGTCGAGCGGCTCCAGGTCGGCCGCCTCGAAGGTCAGCTCCTCGCGGAGCAGGTCGAGGATGGGGTCGATGCAGGCGGCCAGGCCCTCGCTGAACCCGAGGCCGAACGACGCCTCGACCGGCTCGACCTCGATGACGACGGTGTCGGCCGGGAGCCCGCCCCAGTGGCGGCACACGGCCAGCATGTGGTCGAGGTCGGGCAGCCCGGTGACCGACTCCTCGATGCTGCGCTGGACGTCCTCCGGCGCCGGCGGGGGCGTGGTCCCGTCGACCCGGTAGCGGCGGAGGGCGGCCGGCGGATCGACGCCCCGGGGCACCGCCCCGAGGAGCACGACCTTGGCCGGTCGGAGCTCCTGGAGGCGGTGCAGGGCGAGGGGGACGGCGCAGGACAGATCCTCCACCACCACCCCGTCGGGCCACTCCATCTGCTGGAGGTAGTCGACGAGCTGGCGGCCGAAGTCCAGGTCCCGCATGCCCGGGCGCCCCGAACCCGCCGACAAGGGCCCGGCACGGGCTCATTCGAGCGTGCAGCCGCAGGAGTTGATTTCCCGGGTGATGATTCCCTTGCCGGTGTCCATGTGGGTCGTGCAGGGCATGCACGGGTCGAAGCTGCGGATGGCCCGCAGGACGTCGATGCCCTTGACCTGGTCGTCGGGGACCGACTCCAGGATCGGCGTGTCGACCACCGCCTGCTCGTACGGCCCGAGGCCGCCGAACGGATCCGTCGGCGAGGCGTTGATGGTGGACGGGGTGTTGATCTGGTAGTTCACGATCTTGCCCTTGTCCATGACCATGTGGTGGACCAGGTAGCCCCGGCCCGCCTCCCAGAACCCCACGGAGACGCGCTCGTCGCGGGGGATCTTGAACGGGGTGTGGACCTTGGTGTCGCCCCGGCGCCAGTACTCGAAGGCCTTGAGCAGGCAGTTCATGCCGACCGTCGCCACGAAGGCCATCGAGTAGGCGCGGGCCCGGTTGCGCTCGAGGGCGTTGAGCGTGCGGGGCAGGGGCCAGAACAGCTCGGTCTCCGGGAGGGCGTGGCGGGGCAGGACCATGCGGATGCCGTCGCCGGTGGGCTCGCAGAACGGGTTGTCGGTGTAGTCACCGCGCAGGGCGGTGCCCCACAGCTGGCCGTAGGCCCCGGTCTCCACGACCTGGCGGTCCCACCTCGGGGCGGTCGACCAGGTGTACTTGTCGCGGAAGTTCGTGCCGCTGGGCTTGGGCAGCGTGGTCTTGTTCCACGCGTGGTAGGGCGACAGGGGGTTGCCGAGCGGGTCGGTCTTGTACCGCTGGCCGCCGACCTTGGTCCAGTCGTCGTAGAAGGAGTGCTCGATGAACTCCTCCATGCCGATGTTGATGTCGGTCAGCTTGGTGGTGACCAGCTTGCCCTCGATGATGACGGCCGGGCTGGCCCAGCGGGCCTCGCCCCACTGGTTGCAGTTGGCGTAGGTGGCGTCGTAGACCTCGGAGTTGTCCCAGATGCCGGTCTGCACCAGGCTCGTGGGCCGGGCGCCGACCTGCTCGTA
>JBOGIE010000307.1:0-3297 GCA_050742435.1 Acidimicrobiales bacterium
GCGCCGGGCCCGGACCCGGTCGAGCGCCTCGGGCTCCTCGACGATGGCGTCGCCGGCCTGGCGCAGGTCGGACGCCGCCTCGGCCAGCTCGGCCTGCAACCCCCGCAGCCGGGCCTCGACCTCGGCCAACGGGCGGCGCCCGGCCACCGCGGCCACGGCCTGGCCGACCGCGTCCAGCGCTCCCCGGTCGCCGGCCAGGGCTTCGTACCCGCCGGCCGCCGCCTCCCGGTGGGCGGCGGCGTCGGCCAGGAGATCCTCGGCGGCCTCCAGAGCCCGGTCCTCGTCCGGATCCTGGATGGCCGCCGCTTCCAGCTCGGCCAGCTGGAAGCGCAGCAGGTCGATCTCCCGGGCCCGGGCCCGGGCGTCGCCGCCCAGGCCGGCCAGGGCGGCGTCGAGCTCCCGGACCTGCTCCCGGGCCGCGGTCATCGGGCCCAGGTCGACGTCGGCGAACCGGTCGAGGGCGGCCCGCTGCGGGCGGGGGGACAGGAGCGACTGGTGGGCGTGCTGGCCGTGGAGGTCGACCAGGCCCCGGCCGTGCTCGACCAGCTCGGCGGCGGTGGCCAGCCGGCCGTCGACGTAGGCGCGGGACCGCCCGTTGCGAGGGACGGCCCGGGCCAGCACCGTCTCGCCCCCGTCCGAGTGGAGGAAGCGGCCCTCCACCAGGGCCTCCTCGGCACTGGGGCGGACCAGCACGGTGTCGGCCCGGCCCCCGAGGAGCAGCTCGATGGCCTCGACCAGCAGGGTCTTGCCCGCTCCGGTCTCGCCGGTGACCGCGGTCATGCCGTCGTGGAGCACCAGCCGGAGGTCGTCGATCACGCCGAGGTCGCGGACGTGCAGCTCGGCCAGCATCAGCGGTCGGCCACGCCGAACTTGGCCTTGAGCATGCCGTAGAAGTCCCGTGACCCGAAGGCCACGAAGCGGGCCGACCCCGGGGCCTCGGTGCAGATGATGGCGTCGCCCTTGTCGAGCAGGCCGACTTCCCGGCCGTCGAGGACCAGCGCCGCCGGGCGGTCGGTGACCTCGATGCGGAGCGAGTCGGCGGCGTCGACCACCAGGCTGCGGGCGAAGGAGATGTGGGCCGACACCGGCGTCATGAGCAGGGCCCGGACGTTGGGCGACACGATCGGCCCGCCGGCCGAGAAGGCGTAGGCCGTCGAGCCGGTGGGCGTGGCCACGATCAGCCCGTCGGCCGAGTAGGTGGTCCAGAACCGGCCGTCGACCTGCACGGCCACCCGCACGGTGTGGCCGGCCGCCGGCCGCTCGATCACCGCCTCATTGAGCGCCCACATGTCGCCGCCCAGGGCGGTCACCTCGGGCGCCTCACCCGCCCGCTGGACGACCACCGAGAGCATCATGCGGTCCTCGATGACGTAGTCGCCGGCCAGCACCCGCTCCAAGCCCTCGATCAGGCCCTCGGGCTCGATGTGGGCCAGGTAGCCGAGGCGACCGAGGTTCACGCCGAGGAGGGCTACCCCGGCCCGGCTGACCAGGTTGACGGCCCGCAGGATGGTGCCGTCGCCCCCCAGGGTCACGGCCAGATCGAGCCCTTCGGCCAGCTCCTCCGGCCGGCAGCCGTGCTCGGGCAGGCCCACGTGCTCGGCGTCGGCCTTGGGCAGGCGGACGTCGTGGTGGCGGTCGAGCAGCCAGCGGGCCGCGCTGCGGGCGAGCTCGCACGCCTCGGGGCGGTGTTCGTGGACGACGAGGCCGACGGTGGCCATGCTCAGGCCCCGGCCCGCCGGGCGACGGCCTCCTCGACCGCGGCGGCCACCTTGGCGGTGACATCGCCGTCGGATCGGGCACGGCCGCCGGCGGCCACCAGATGGGCCAGGAACTCGACGTTGCCCTCCGCCCCGAGCAGCGGCGACACCATGACGCCCATGATGGCCGCGCCGCGCTCGGCGAACGCGGCAAGGACCTCGGTCAAGGTGGCCGACCACACCGCGGGATCGCGGATCACGCCCCGCTCCCGTGCGGCCTCGGCCCGGCCGGCCTCGAACTGGGGCTTCACCAGCAGGACGAGGTCGGCCCCGGGCCGCGCCAGCCCGAGCAGGGCGGAGGCCACGGTGCGGAGGGAGATGAAGGCCAGGTCGGCCACCACCAGGTCGACCGCCGGGGTGTCGGGGCCCAGATCGGCGAGAGTGAGGTGGCGGACGTTGGTGCGCTCCCGCACGGTGACCCGGGCGTCGTTGCGCAGGCGCAGGTCGAGCTGGCCGCGGCCGACGTCGACCGCCACCACGTGGGCGGCACCCCGCTGTAGCAGGCAGTCGGTGAAGCCACCGGTCGAGGTGCCGGCGTCGAGGGCGGTCCGCCCGGTCACGTCGACGCCGAAACGGTCGAGGGCGGCATCGAGCTTCTCGCCGCCGCGGCTGACGAATCGGGGCGGCGGGCCCTGCAGGGCCACCGGGTCCTCGTCGTCGACCAGCCGGGCGGCCTTGGTGGCCGGTACGCCGCGCACCATCACCCGGCCAGCCGAGATCTCGGCCTGTGCCCTGTCCCGGCTGGAGACCAGTCCCCGGCGCACCAGCTCCGTGTCGAGCCGCCGGCGCAGAACGTCAGCCTTTCGAACGAGCGGCTCCGCCGGCGGGCGGGGCGGCGCCGGGCCCGGGAGGGCTCGACGCGCCGGGGCGCTTGCGCACCGAGCCGGACCGGCTGATGCCGGCCGACTTGCTGGTGCCCGAGGCCGTGGAGGAGCTGCCGGATCCCGCCTTGGCCGGGCGGGTCCCGGCCGCCGCCTTCCTGGCCGTGACGCCGCCCGTCTTGGCCGCCTTGGTGGTCTTGCCGGCCTTGGCCGCCGGCGTCGCGGCCCGGGGCGATGCCGCCGCCGACGTCGTCGGCGTGGCCGCGTTGGCCGCCGCCGCTTTCAGCTCCTGGACCTGGGCTTCCAGGCGGGCCACGTCGTCCTTGGTGGCCAGGCCGAGGGCGGTGACCTGCTCACGGATCTCCCGGCGCACCAGCTCGGCCAGCTCGTCGGTGCCGGTCCGGCCCCGCTCCACCAGCCAGTCGGCGGCCCGGCTGGCCTGGCCCTTGGCCACCTCGCCCGATGCCACCAGGTCGCGGACGATGCTCTCCGCCCGCTCCCGCGTCATGCCCAGCACCGACGCGCCGATCTCCAGGTACCGCTTGAACAGCTCGTCAGCCACGAGAGGGAGCCTACCCGGCGAGGATCGGCGGTTTGGGGCCGGGCCTAAGCTCGGCGCCGGTGATCCCCCTCAAGGACTACAACCCCACGCGGCGGTTCCCGGTGGTCACCCTCATCCTGATCGCCATCAACGTCGGGGTGTACTTCTTCGTCCAGCG
>JBOGIE010000308.1:0-3278 GCA_050742435.1 Acidimicrobiales bacterium
CAGCTCGTCGGCGGTCAGCGGCCGGTTGGCGTGCAGCAGGGCAGCCACCAGGTTGATGAGCCGCTCCAGCCGGTGCACGCTCCCGATGCTACGGGCGCCCGGGAAGGGGCGGCGGCCCGCCGGCGACCGGCCTCCGGTAACCTTCGGGCTGGTGGGCTCCCGGCACCAGCTCCTGCTCCTGCTCCGCAAGCACCCGGGGGTCACCGTCGCCGAGCTGGCCCGGGAGCTCGGGATGTCCGGCATGGGCGTCCGCCGCCACCTCGCCGCCCTCGCCGGTGCCGGGCTGGTGGAGCAGTCGGCCTGCCCGCAGAACGGAAGGGGACGGCCGCCCGCCGGCTGGCGGCTCAGCGCCGCGGGCGTGGAGATGTTCCCCCGCCACTACGACACCCTGGCCATCGACCTGCTGGACGACCTGACCGCCGAGGAGGCCGCGGGCGCCCTGAGCCGTCGCAACGACAAGCAGGTGGCCCAGTACCAGGCCGCCCTGGCCGGGTGCTCGGGACCGGAGGAGCAGGTGGCCGAGCTGGCCCGCCTCCGCGACCAGGCCGGCTACCTGGCCGAGTGGTCCGAAGGCGAGGGCGACACCCTGGTCCTCACCGAGAACAACTGCGCGGTGCACCGGGTGGCCGAGCACCACCCGGCCGTGTGCGCCATGGAGCTGTCGCTGATCCGCCGGGTCCTCGGGCCCGACGTCGAGGTGACCCGCGTGTCGCACGCCATGGCGGGGGACGCCGTGTGCTCGTACTGCATCCGCCCCCGATCCGCTGACTGACGAGGTTCACGACGTCCTTGCCCCCGGTGAGGGCGGACGGGGTGCGGTGGGTGACGGTCCGAGCGCGTTGGTCGAGGCCGCCCGCCGGGTGGCGGCCGACGTGCTGGAGCCGGCCGCCCAGGCCACCGACCAGGCCGACGTGGTCCCCCGCAGCCATATCGAGGCGCTGGCCGCGGCCGGGCTCTGCGGGTTGTCCTGCCCGCCCGGCGTCCCCGCCGCCGACGCCCGGGCCGTCTTCGAGGCCCTGGCCGGCGCCTGCGGGGTGACCTTCTTCGTCTGGGTCCAGCACCACGCGCCGGTGCGCATGCTGGCCGGCTCGCCCAACCACGCCCTCCGCGACCGTTACCTGGGCGACCTCTGCGCCGGGCGGATCCTCGGGGGCGTGGCCTTCGCCTACCTGCGCCGGCCCGGCCCGCCCGCGGTCGTCGCCCGCCGGGTCGCGGGTCGGTGGCAGGTGGACGGGGAGGCGCCGTGGGTCACCTCCTGGGGGCTGGCCGGCCTGTACGCAGTGGCCGCCCGCCACGGGGGCGACGTGGTGTTCTTCCTGGTCGACGCCACCACCTCCACCGCCCTGCGCCCGTCCCCGCCGCTGGCCCTGGCCGCCATGGGGGCGTCGTCCACCGTCCGGCTGGCGTTCGACGACCTGCTGGTGCCCGACGACGACGTGCTGTCGATCGTCCCCTTCGACCGGTGGCAGGCCGAGGACCGGGTGGCCACCGCCCGGCCCAATCCGGCCGCCTTCGGCATCGCCGCCACCTGCGTCCGCCTCATCGGGGACACGCCCCTGGCCCAGGAGCTGGCCGGCCTCCGCGCCCGGTCCTACGCCCTCGCCGACGAGCACCGGACCGACCGCGCCCACCTCGATGCCATGGTCGACGCCCGCGCCGCATCGCTCGACCTGGCCCTGCGGGCCGCCACCGCCCTGGTGGCCACCACCGGAGGGCGGGCCATGGCCCTCGACCACCCGGCCCAGCGCCTGCTCCGGGAGGCGGCGTTCTTCGCCATCCAGGCCCAGACCCCGGCCCTGCGCCGGGCCACGCTGGCTCAGCTGGAGTGGCGCAGGAGCTGAGCGGCCGCCAGGCCCGCCGCCCCCGCGTACCGGAAGAACTCCGGATCCTCGGCCTGCGTCCGCCCCATGGTGGTGACCCCGCCCACGTCCGGACCGGGCCAGCCCTCGGGTGGGACCGGGGCCAGGGCGGGATGCGAGGCCAGCTCCAGGGCGGTGCTCGTGTGGTGGCTGCGACCCTGGTGGCGCTGGCGGGCATCGGCGCCCGAGTACCGCACGGCCACGATCGGCCGCCCGCCGAGCCGGGCCACCGCGTCCACCACCGTCGCCACTTCGAGCCCGCTGAACCCGAGCCGGGAACCGGTGCCGACCACCCCCGGCCCGGGGGCGACGACGATGGCGTCGCCCCTCGCCAGCACCAGGGCCGAGTGCAGGTTGACCGCCTCCCGCTGCCCACCGAACGCATGCCCGCAGGTGATGGTCTCGCCCAGCAGGCCCCGCCTGACCAGATCGGCGACCACGTCGGAGAGGACCAGGGGCAGGGCGGCCGAGTCGGTCATCACGTAGCTCAGCCGCCGGTGGGGTGCGGCCTGGTCGAAGGCCGCGGCCACCGCCGCCAGCTGGCTGTGGAGGTCGCAGGCCACCACCGGCCGGCCGCCCAGGTCGGTGCCCTCGTCGTCGGCCGCGCCGGTGTCGACCTGCAGGCTGGTGTAGCGGAGCTTCATCACGTGGCCGCCGCCCGGGGCGGACCAGCCCTCCCGCGACAGGTTCCAGTGGACGACGTCCCACCCGCCCGTGCCCAGTCCGAGGTCGACGGCGGTGGTGTTCACCACCACCCGGTCGCCCACCGTCACCCGGCCGATCAGCTGGGTCAGGACGTACGCCCGCCGCCCGTTGTCGAGCCCGACCCGCTGCAGCCCTTCTCGCTCTGACAGCACCCCCTCCACCACACACGTCGTGTAGCTGGGCATTACAGACTTGCTATCAGCTTCTCCACCCGCTCGTCGCGGGACTTGAAGGGGTCCTTGCACAGGACGGTGCGCTGGGCCTGGTCGTTGAGCTTGAGGTGGACCCAGTCCACCGTGTAGTCCCGCTTGCGCTCCTTGGCCTTGCGGATGAACTCGCCCCGCAGCCGGGCCCGGGTGGTCTGGGGCGGGGTGGTCACGGCCCGGTCGATGGCCTCGTCGTCGACCACCCGCTCGACCATGCCCCGGTCCTGGAGCAGGTAGTAGAGGCCCCGCTTGCGGTTGACGTCGTGGTACTGCAGGTCGAGGAGGGCGACCTTGGGGCTGGTCAGGCTGAGACCGTGGCGCTCCCGGTACGACTCGATCATCTTGTACTTGATGACCCAGTCGCACTCCCGGTCGAGGCTGAGGGGGTCGACCTGGATCTTGGTCAGGCAGTGCTCCCACATCTTGAGGGCCTGCTCCTCCAGCGGGCTCAGGCCCCGGGTCTCGGCGTAGCGCAGGGCCCGGTTGAGGTACTCGGCCTGGATCTCCA
>JBOGIE010000309.1:0-3253 GCA_050742435.1 Acidimicrobiales bacterium
GAGGGCGACTTCGCCGACAAGGTCCTGTCCGCCATGCGCAAGGAGTTCGGCGGCCACGTCGAGAAGCCGGCGGGGGGCTAACCCGCCGAACCGGTGACACGCCGTGTCGTATGTCGCACCAGACGTCACCAGTTCGTGGGCGGCCGGCAGGCCCGGCCGGCGAGCTCGCCCACCCGGCATCGTCACACGTGGGCCGCGGTCTACCGTCGCGCCATGAACGAGACCTGTACCCACCTCGACCAGGTCCACGACGTGGCGCCCGACGCCGAGGGATGCGAGGAGTGCCTGGCCTCGGGCGGTTGCTGGGTCCACCTGCGTCTGTGCATGTCGTGCGGGCACATCGGCTGCTGCGACAGCTCGCCCGGCCGCCACGCCACCGCCCATCACCGGGCCACGACCCATCCGGTCGTCCGGTCGTTCGAGCCGGGGGAGGACTGGTGGTGGTGCTACGCCGACGAGCTGGCCTTCGAGGTGGCCGGCGCGCCCCCCGCCCCGTCGCACCCCTGACCCGGCGTCAGACCCGGGCGCAGCAGCGGGCCAGCACGCCGGCCAGGGCGGCCTGGTCGAGCGGCTTGGACAGGTAGTCGTCCATTCCCGCGGCCAGGCACTTCTCCCGGTCGCCCACCATGGCGGAGGCGGTCAGGGCGATGATGGGCGTGCGGCGGACGTCGCCCTGCAGCCGGCGGATGCGGTCGGTGGCCTCGTAGCCGTCCATGACGGGCATGAGGCAGTCCATGAGCACGGCGTCGTAGTGACCACGCTGCACGGCCTCGACCGCCTCGGCCCCGTTGACCACCACGTCGACCAGGTAGCCCAGCCGCTCGAGCAGGGCCACGCCGACCAGCCGGTTGATGTGGGCGTCGTCGGCCAGCAGGACCCGGGCGGCCGGGGGCGCGTCCTGCACCGGCGCGGCCGGCAGCGGTGCCGGCTCGTCGACGTGGGCCACGGCCGGAAGGGGGATGTCGAACCAGAACGTGCTTCCCTCGCCGACCCGGCTCTCGAAGTCGAGTGTGCCCCCCATGAGCTCGGCCAGCTGGGCGCAGATGGCCAGGCCGAGGCCGGTGCCGCCGAAGCGGCGGGTGGTCGAGCTGTCGGCCTGGGAGAAGGGGTCGAGCAGCTTGTCGCGGACCGACTCGTCGATGCCGATGCCGGTGTCGGCCACGCTGAACCGCAGCCGTCCGTCGCCTCCGCCGGCCACGGCCAGGGTCACCTGGCCGGCGTCGGTGAACTTGACCGCGTTGCTGGCCAGGTTCACGAGGATCTGGCGCAGGCGCAGGGAGTCGCCCCGAACGCGGGCGGGCACGCCGTCGCCGATGTCGAGCCGGAGGGCCAGGCCCTTGTCGCCGGCCTGGGCCGAGACGATCCCGGCCACGCTGCGCACCGCCTGGCCCAGGTCGAAGTCGATCTCCTCCAGCTCCAGCTTGCCGGCCTCGATCTTCGAGAAGTCGAGGATGTCGTTGATCAGGGCCATGAGGGTCTGGCCCGACTCCCGTAGGGCGAGGAGGTGCCGGCGCTGGGTGGCGTCGAGGTCGGTGTCGAGCAGCAGCTCCGACAGGCCCAGGACGCCGTTCATGGGTGTGCGGATCTCGTGGCTCATGGTGGCCAGGAAGACCGACTTCAGCCGGGACGCCTCCCGGGCCTGGGCCAGCGCCGAGGCCAGGTCGGCTTCCAGCCGCTTGCGCTCGGTGGCGTCATGGAAGCTCCACACCCGGCCGACGGTCTCGCCGCTGACCCGCTGGGGCTTCGACGTCCGCTCGAAGACCCGGCCGTCGGTGAACTCGAGGACGTCGTGGCTCTCGGCCTCGGGATGGTCGTAGAGCTCGTCCACCTTGGCCACGAAGGCGTCGGGGTCCTTGAGCTGGCCCAGCACCCACGACACGGCGGCGGCGTCGTCCCGTGAGTCGAGGATGGGCTCGGGCAGGTGCCACAGCTCCCGGAAGCGCCGGTTGAAGCTGGTGATCCGCCCGGTGGGGTCGACGACCAGGATGCCGTCGGCGGTGGCGTCCAGGGTGGCGGCCAGCAGGGACAGCGTCTCCTGGAGCTGCTTCTCGTCCCGCTTGCGCTCGGTGATGTCCTGGAACTGGCCGACCCAGCTGATGGGGTTCCCCTCCTCGTCCCGCAGGAAGGTGAGGTTGGCGATGGCCCAGACCACGGCGCCGTCCGGGCGCAGGAACCGCTTCTCGCACTGCCAGGTGTCGAGCTCGCCCCGCAGGATGCGCCACGCCGCGTCCACGTCGCTCTGGCGGTCGTCGGGATGGGTGAACTCCTGGTCGCGGCGGCCGAGCAGCTCGGCCTCGGTGCGGCCCAGCAGGCGGCACAGCGCGGCGTTGACCCGCACGTACTCGCCGTCGGTGTTGAACAGGGCCATGCCGATGGGCGCGGCGTCGAAGGCGATGTCGAAGTAGCGCCGGGCCTCGTAGGCGACCCGCTCGCGGTCGGGCTCGGCGATCACGCACACCGCGCCGCCCGAGGCGCCCGGGCGCCGCCGGGCGCTCAGCTCGACGGTGAAGGGCACCCCGTTCGGGCGCCGGGCGTGGAGCCGGCCGCGGAACGGCCCGTCACCGACCCCGCCGAGCCAGCTCCGGAAGCCGGTGGCGTCGACGAGCAGGCCGGTCAGCGCCCAGGACGGGGCCAGGCCGTCCGGGCCGAGGAGGGCGGCGGCCAAGCCGTTGCGGGCGACGACGACGCCCTCGGCGTCGACGACGAGCGCGGCCTCGGGCAGCTGGTCGAGCCAATGCAGTTCAGCCATGTCCAAAGCGGCCCACCCGTGTGTCGCACGCACCCTCCGGGCAACATCGGCGCGCCGCGGGCCGCGCTTGAGCGCTGTCCGGTCGGGGAAACCCGCCCCCGGTCGGCTGGCGGGCTTGCTACATTGAGCTTGTGAACGCCTTCACAAGCCCCACCGCGGCGGACACTGAACCGGGCCCGCCGAAGCTGCCGCCCGACCGCCTCCGGGCCGAGCAGGAGGTGACCCTGGCCACCCCCCGGCGGCACTACAGCCTGTCGGCGCGAGCCCTGTTCGTTCTCCTCGACCTGGTCTACGGGCGACCCCGCTCGCTCTCCAAGTTCAAGGTGCTCGAGGTCATCGCCCGGGTGCCGTACCAGGCCTGGGAGCAGGTGGCCTACGTGGCCGTGACCCACCGCTACTCCCGCCCGACCTTCGCCCGCCGCATCTTCGACCGGGTGGGCGAGAGCCGGGCCCAGCAGGACAACGAGCAGTGGCACCTCCTCATCCTCGAAGACCTGGTCGAGC
>JBOGIE010000310.1:0-3248 GCA_050742435.1 Acidimicrobiales bacterium
AGGACCACGCCCAGGTAGCCGATGCCCCCGCCCAGCAGGTAGGCGCGCGACCAGGAGTAGCGGGCCGCGGCCAGGAGGCCGATGGCGAAGAGCAGGTGGACCAGGTTGTGGAGGATGCTCACTTCGAACAGGCCCAGCAGCTTGGCGCCCGACTCCGGCCCGGCGAACTCCAGCTCGTCGTAGTTGGTGGTCACGCCCGGGATGAACCCACCGATCCCGGCCAGCCCGAAGACCGCGCCCATGAGGGCGGCGAAGGTCTGCATGGGAGTGCGGCTCTCGCCCGGCCCGCCCCCGGCCCGGGGTTGGCGTGCCTCCCGCTCCCGGCCGGGCCGGCGGCCGCGCTCCTCCTGGACACGGGCCGCTGTCCTGCCCTTGAACTCATAGGACATGTCCCTGCCTCCTCGATGGACGTGTGGTGGCGGGCGTCTACCCATCGGCCGGGGCGCGCTCACCTGTGGGGAACGCCGGTAGCCTCCCGGCCGATGGCCGAGGTTGACGAGGGCCCCAACTCCACCGGGAGCCCTGTCTCCGACGAGGGCCTGCCGCCCAATCTGGGCCGGTCGGCCGCAGTGATGGCCGTGGGCACCACTCTCTCCCGGGTCACGGGCCTGGGCCGGCTGGTGGCCATGGCCTACGCCCTGGGTGTGACCGAGTCCCGCCTGGCCGACGCCTACAACATCGCCAACACCATGCCCAACGTGATCTACGAACTGATCCTGGGCGGGGTCCTGACGTCGGTCTTCATCCCGGTGCTGGTCGAGGAGCTGCGCAGGCGCCGCCACGACGACGCCTGGGACTCGGTGTCGGCCCTGGTGACCACGTCGATCCTGGCGGTGACCGCCCTCACCCTGATCGCGGTCGTCGCCGCGCCCTGGATCATCCGGCTGTTCACCTTCCGCCTGTCAGGCGCCGAGCAGGCCGAGCAGCAGGCGCTGGCCACCTTCTTCCTGCGCGTCTTCGCCCCCCAGATCCTCTTCTACGGGGTGGCCGCGGTGGCCGGAGGGCTGCTCAACGCCCACGATCGCTTCGCCGTGCCCATGTTCGCCCCTATCGCCAACAACGTCGTGGTGATCGGTACGTTCCTGGCGTTCGCCGCCATCGTGTCCGGGACGCCGGACGAGGCCCTGGTCAGTACCTCTCTGTCCCAGAAGCTGCTCCTGGCCGTGGGAACCACTGGCGGCGTGGCGGTCATGGCCCTCGCCCACTGGCCGTCGGTCCGCGGGCTCCCCGGCCGGCTCCGCTTCCGGCCCGACTTCCGCCACCCCGCGGTGCGCAAGCTGGCCCGGCTCTCGGTCTGGACGCTCGGGTACGTGGTCGCCAACCAGCTCAGCTTCGGCGTCGGCCTGATCCTGGCCAACGGGGTCCAGGGCGGGCCCACGGCCATGTTCACCGCCTTCGCCTTCTTCCAACTGCCCTACGGCGTGGCCGCGGTCTCGATCATGACCGCCCTGGTCCCGCGGATGTCGGCCCAGGCGGTGGAGGGCGACGAGGGCGGCTTCCGGGCGTCGGTCAGCACCGGCATGCGCCTGATGGGCCTGATCCTGCTCCCGGCGACGGCCGGCTACCTCGTGCTCTCCCGGCCGCTGATCACCACCCTCCTGGAGCATGGCGTGATGAGCGCGGACAGCAGCGAGCTGGTGGCCGAGGTGCTGGACATGTTCGCCCTCGGCTTGGTGCCCTTCTCCTTCTACCTGCTCCTCCTGCGGGCCTTCTACTCCCGACAGGACGCCCGGACGCCGACGCTCGTGAACGTGGTCCTCAACACCGTCTACGCGCTGTTCTCCCTCCTCCTCTTCCCCGCCCTACGGGTGCAGGGCCTGGCCCTCGCCCACTCCCTGTGCTACGTGACGGGGGCCGTCCTTGCCGGCGTCGTGCTGTCCCGGCGCATCGGCGGCCTCGACACGCGCCGAACGACGGCGTCGCTGGCCAAGGCGGCGGTCGCCTCGGTGGTCATGGCCGCGGCGATGGTCCTGGCCGTCCAGGCCGTCAACGGGGTGACGAGCCCCGGGACCACCCGGGCCCTGGCCCAGCTGGTGGCCGGAACGGTGACCGGAGGGGCGGCCTTCCTGGTGGCGGCCAAGCTCCTGCGGGTGGAGGAGCTGGACGTGCTGCGGAAGCTGCTACCCGGGCGTCGTCGCGCCCCTGCCGACCTCGGATAACGTTCTCGCCCGTGAGCAGGCGGACGATCGTGCTGGCCGTCGTCCTTCCGGTGACGCTGCTGGTGGCCGGGCTGGGAGCCTTCGGCGCCCTGGCCATCGACCGGCAGGCCCGGCGCACGCTGCCCTCGTCGGCCTTCATCCAGGGCGTGGACGTGGGCGGGCTGCGGTTCGACCAGGCCGTCGGCCGGGTCCGGGAGAAGGTGGAGGCGCCCCTGCACCGCCCGGTCAAGCTGACGGTGGACGAGTTCGAGGTCGACACGTCGCCCTGGGAGCTGGGATACCAGGTCGACGTGCCCGCCGCCGTGCGCAAGGCCATGGGCTCCCGCAGCGGCGGCAACGTGGTGTCGCGGGTGGCGTCCCAACTGTTCGGCTCCGGCCCGGCCCCCTTCCTGGAGCTCCGCCCCTCCTGGGGACCTGGACGGCTGGACGAGGTGGTGGCCGAGGCGGGCAGGGTCGTGGGCACCGCCCCCAAGGACGCCGACATCGACATCTCCACCGGCTGGGTGAGGATGGTCCCCGAGAAGGCCGGCAAGGAGATCGACGTCGACGCGTCGAAGCGGGCGATCATGGACGGCGTCACCCTGGGCGACGCCACGGTCCGCCTGGTCGCCCGTCCCATCAAGCCGGCCAACGACGCCGACCTGTCCAAGGTCATCCTGGTCCGGGCCGGGGAGAACAAGCTCTACCTGTACGACAACGGCAGGATCGTGAAGTCCTGGCCGGTGGCCACCGGCGCGTCCGGCTACCTCACGCCGGAAGGCGTGTGGCGGATCACCCAGAAGATCGTCAACCCGTCCTGGCACAACCCGGGCAGCGCCTGGGCCCGGGGCCTGCCCAAGGTCATCCCACCTGGCCCCAACAACCCCCTCGGCACCAAGGCCCTGCGCCTCGACGCCCCGGCCATCCTCATCCACGCCACCGCCAACCGGAGCTCGATCGGCTTCAGCGAGTCGCATGGCTGCATCCGCATGACCGAGGAGGACGAGGCCGAGCTGTTCTCCATGGTCGACGTGGGCACCCGCGTGGGCGTGGTCCAGGTCGCCCCGCCCAAGCCCCGGAGTGCCGCCCCGATCGACGCCACGGAGTTCT
>JBOGIE010000311.1:0-3217 GCA_050742435.1 Acidimicrobiales bacterium
ACTGGAACTGGCGGGACGAGGCCAAGTGCCTCGGCAGCGATCCCGCGCTCTTCTTTCCCCTGGGCATGACCGGGGAGCCCCTGGCTCAGGCGCAGGCGGCCAAGCGGATCTGCCACACCTGCCCGGTGCGCCCACCGTGCCTGACGTTCGCACTCGAGACCAACCAGGACACCGGCGTGTGGGGCGGCACCACCGAAGACGAGCGTCGGGTCCTGCGGCGGAACTGGCTGCGCGCCGGCCGCCCGACCCGGCTGCTGTAACCCATCAACGGCGGGCGGCGGCAACTAGCCTTGCCGGATCAGACGGTGGGTGGCGGGAGTTGTGGCTCTCCTCGTGTCGGCCGGGTGCGGCGGCGGTGGCGACGCGCCGTCGGGCGGGGCACCGGCACCGGTGCAGCACGGCCAGGTCACCGTCCACAACGAGGTCCGCACCTACCGGGTGTTCGTACCGCCCACGCTCGACCGGTCCCGTCCCGCCCCTCTCGTCCTCGTCCTCCACGGCGGCGCGGCGAGCGCCGAGGACGCGGTACGAACGACCCTTTTCGACCGGGAGGCCGCGGCCGGCGACTTCATCGTCGCCTATCCGGACGCCACCCAGCGGGCCTGGAACGCGGGGACCTGCTGCGGGTCGGCGCCCCGCCGGAACCCCGACGACGTGGGCTTCCTGACCCTGGTCCTCGACCAGCTTCAAACCGACTACCGGGTCGACCCTGACCGGGTGTTCCTCACCGGTGTCTCGAACGGGGCCATGATGGCCTACCGCTTCGCCTGCGAACGGGCCGACCGGGTCACCGGGGTCGGGTCGGTGGCCGGTGCCGTGGTCGTCGACGGGTGCCAACCGTCACGCGCCGTCTCGGTGCTGGAGATCCACGGCACCGAGGATCCGCTCGTCCCGTACCGAGGGGGGACGCCCGATGCGCCCGAGGCTCGGAACAGTCCTCCCTACACGGCGACGCAGACCATGGTGACCCGGTGGGCCGAGCTCAACGGCTGCCCGCCTCCGGCGCCGCCGGAGGTCGCCGGGCCGGTGACGACCGACTCGTGGACCGGCTGCCGCGACGGCACCGGCGTCCGCCTGGTCACCGTGCAGGGCGGCGGCCACATCTGGTTCGCGTCGGGCCTCGGCCCGGCCAACGGCGCCCTCGACGCCACCGCCACGATCTGGCGCTTCTTCGGCGGCCTGGGCTAGCGGGTCAGCGGCCGGGCGTCTCCCGCAGGCGGATCCAGCGGTAGCCGTGGCCGGCCAGCTCGACGGCCTTGAGCTCGGAGCCCACCCGCTCGTACTCCCGGTCGGCGAACATCTCGAACGGGTCGTCCTCCTGCCCCGGCTGCTGGCCCAGGTCGACGGTGCACGGGCGCTCGGAGAGGTTGTGCAGCGCGACCATCACCCCGCCCGGCGCCTCGTAGTGAAGGGCGAGGACGGCCGGGTGGCCGGTGTCGATGGGGGTGCACGTGCCGATGCCGAACTCCGGGCACTCCCGCAGCGTGTGGAGCATCTGCTCCATCCAGTGCAGCAGGGAGTCCGACGCCCGGCGCTGGGCCTCCACGTTGACCGTCTCGTAGCCGTTGTCGCCCCCGGTGATCACCGGCCGGTGGAGCTGCTCGGCGGGCGCGGTCGAGAAGCCGGCGTTGGGCCCGCCCGTCCACTGCATGGGAGTACGGATGGCGTCGCGCTCCTTGAGCGACAGGTCGTCGCCCATGCCGATCTCCTCGCCGTAGCGCAGGACCGGCGTGCCGGGCAGCGTGAACTGCAGGCTGTAGGCCATCTGGATGCGGCGGCGGTCGTTGCCCAGCATGGGCGCCAGCCGGCGGCGGATCCCGCGGCCGTAGAGCTGCATGCTCTCGTCGGGGCCAAAGGCGGCGAAGCACTCGGCCCGCTCCCGGTCGCTCAGCCGCCCGAGGTCGATCTCGTCGTGGTTGCGCAGGAAGGTCGCCCACTGGCAGGAGTCGGGGATGGCGGGCGCCGCCTCGAGAGCAGCCACGATCGGCCCGGCGTCGCCCCGAGCCAGGCCTAGGAACAGCCGCTGGTTCAGCAGGAAGTTGAAGAGCATGGGCAGGCGGTCGCCGGTGCCGAAGTACTCGACCAGCTCCTCCCGCTCGGCGTTGGCCTCAGCGAGGATCATGGCGTCGCCGCGGCGCCACGAGAGCAGCTCCCGGAACTCCTGCAGGTACGCGAACTCCTTGCGGGCCTCGGGCTCGTTGGCCCGGGTCATCTCGATGATGAAGGGGGCGGCGTCCATCCGGAACCCGGAAACGCCCAGCTGGAGCCAGAAGGCCATGATCTTGCGGACCTCGGCCCGGACCTCGGGGTTGGCCATGTTGAGGTCGGGCTGGTGCTCGTAGAACCGGTGGTAGTACCAGGCCTGGGCCTGGTCGTCCCACGTCCACGTTTCGTGTTGCTGGCCGGGGAAGACCATGCCCTGGTGACGGTCGGACGGCTCGTCCTTGGACCACACGTACCAGTCCCGGTAGGGCGACCGGGGGTCGGACCGCGCCGACTGGAACCACGGATGCTGGTCGGATGTGTGGTTGACGACCAGGTCCAGGATGATGCGCAGGCCCCGGTTGCCCGCCTGGTGGACGAGCTCGGCAAAGTCGCCCGGCGTGCCCAGCCGGGGGTCCACCCCGTAGAAGTCGGACACGTCGTAGCCGTCGTCGTGGTTCGGGCTGGGGTGGATCGGGTTCAGCCACACGCAGGTCACACCCAGCCGGGCCAGGTAGTCGAGGCGGCTGGTCAGCCCGGCAAGATCACCGACGCCGTCTCCGTTGGAGTCCTGGAACGTCTCGACGTCGAGGCAGTAGATGACGGCCTGCTTGTACCAGCGCTCGTGCATGCCCCGGTTCCTACCCAGCCGGAGCGAGGACGACCGCCTCCTCGGCGGCCAGACATCCGTCCCAGGCGCGCCCCTCGGCGCGGCCGGTGCTGCTCACCTCCACGACCCAGTCTCGGGTGGACGAGAGGCCCTCGACCTCTCCGCCGGTGAAGTTGGCCCAGACCCGGCAGACGTCGGATGCCGCCCGCCGCTCGTACGCCAGGACCCCGCCCGGTGCGTCGAGGAGCTCCCACGTGCCGGCGTGCAGGGCGGGCGATGCCCGCCGGCAGGCCAGCAGGCGGCGGTACAGGTGCAGAATCGAGCTTTCGTCGGCGGCCAGGCTGGCGGCGTTGCGTTGCTGCGGATCCGGCGGCCATGGCAACCACGGGTCACCGGCCCATCCGT
>JBOGIE010000312.1:0-3196 GCA_050742435.1 Acidimicrobiales bacterium
CCGACGCCGGCATCTTCTCGATCCTCGGCCGGGCCATGACGAACCGGTCCGCTCCGCTGGTCGGCGTGGCCCCCGGTCGCCTGGTGACGTGGCCGGGCCGGGCCGGATCCTCCGGCGACGCCGACGGTAGCCGGGTCCCCCTGGAGCCGCACCACTCGCACTTCGTGCTGGTCGACGGGCAGGCCTGGGGCGACGAGACCGAGGCGCTCCTGGGGCTGTCCCGGGCCCTCGCAAGGCATGGGCCCTCGGTGGCGGTGGTCTGCGGTGGCGGGCCGGTGACCCGCAAGGAGGTGCTGGGCCACGTCCGGGACCGCCGTCCCGTGGTGGTGCTGGCCGGCTCGGGCCGCTTCGCCGACGAGCTGGCCGCGGCGGTGGCGGGGGAGGGGCAGGAACTGCACCCGGAGACCTCCCAGATCGTCGGGCGGGGCGCCCTCACCGTCTGCCCGATCGACGCGGGGGGCGAGGCCCTGGACCAGGCGGTCCGGACCGCGTTAGGCCGGCCCGACCGTGGGTAGTGAGCGCCCATGAGCATGAGCGACCCGCCCGTGGACGACCTGCTGTCGCTCGACGGCGTCTCGTCCGGGACCGACCCCGACGACGCCCACGACGGTGGCTGGGAGCAGGCCCTCGAGGAGGGCGACGGATTCGAAGACCACCTGCTGGGCGAGAAGCCCACGACCCCGGAGCTCTGAGCCGAAACCCCGCGCCGGACGAGGAGTAGCCCTCCCCGCGCCCGGAGTTGGGCGCGAATTGGGTTGGCGGCGCGATCGGGTTGAGACGCGTGCCCGATCCTGCTCGCCATGGCGCACGGAGTGGTGAGCCGGCGGGTACGGTCGGTCGCGGTCGTCGGCACGCTGGTCGTGCTGATCCTCACCATGGGCGGGTGGCAAGGGGCGTCCGGCGACCAGCCGGAGGGGAGCGGGGGGACCACGGTCAACGTCACCCCCAGCGACGACCTCCCCGACCTGGCCGACGTCACGGTCGAAGGCGTGGGCTTCTTCCCGGACATCAGCACCGGTCTGAGCACGGTGTTCGTCGCCCAGTGCGTCGAGGCCTTCGGATCGTGCGGGACGGCCAGGGAGTTCTCCGCGCCCAACGGGTCGTTCAGCGGGACGATCACCGTGTCCCGCATGCTGACGCTGTCCGACACCACCGTCGACTGCACCCAGGTGGCCTGCTCGGTGCGGGCCGACGGTGGGGCGTTCGTCGCCCACCACCACCTCACCTTCTCCGGCCAGCAGGCGACGACGACCACCACCAGGCGGACCATCCCGCCGGTCGTCGTCACCACCACCACCCGGCCGGCAGTGACGACCACCCGGCCGGCCGCGCCCACGCCCACCACCCGGCCGGCCGCGCCCACGACCACCCGGCCGGCGGGCCCGGGCACCACCCTCGGGGGGGCCACCGTCCCGCCCACCACGAGCGTCGCCCGCGCCACCCCGTCGACGGTCGCCCAGTCCACCACGTCGTCCACGGCCCTGGCCGCGACCACGACCTCGACCCCACCACCCCCGGTCGGCGACCGCCCCCCGCTGGTCGCCGTGACCCCCAGAAACCAGCCGTCCGGGCCGCCCGGCGGTGGCCTCCATGTCGAGGGCGGCGGCTACACGTGCGACACCGTGTACTTCTTCTTCGACGGCGTCCGGGTCGGCTCCGATTCGCCCGACGGGGGCGGCCATGTCAGCAAGAACGGCCTCTCCGTCCCGGGCGACGCCGGCAAGGGTCGCCACCGGGTGACCAGCTCGTGCGACGCCTCGGGCGCCACCATCGAGCAGGCCTCGTTCTTCGAGGTGGTGCCCGTGGCCGTCCACCGGCCGGCGTTCGTGACCTCCCTGCCGCTGCCCGACCAGGTGTCCCTCGATCCCCGCCAGCTCCTGCTCAGCGCGGCCGTGGCCGTGGGGGCCATCCTGCTGATCGCCTTCCCGTACGAGCTGTTCAACTCCACGGTGGAGGAGAACTACGACGAGATCCGCAGCTGGTTCGGCCTGGGCCCACGCGGGGTGGACGAGGCCAAGGTCCGCAGCCGGACGGTGACGTTCTTCGTCATGTGCGCGGTCACCGCGGTGACGTTCGGCTTCCTCAGCCCGGACTTCGGGCTGAACATGACCAGCCTGGTCCTGTCCCTGGGGGCGTTCGTCGCCCTGATCGTCATGGCCGTGGTCTTCAGCCTGCCGGCCGACATCGGCATCCACCGCCGGTTCGGGGAGTGGGGGAAACTCAACTTCCTGCCCGGGAGCGTGGTCATCGCCGTCGTCATGGTGGTCCTCTCTCGCCTGGTGGAGTTCCAGCCGGGCTACATGTACGGCGCCCTGGCCGGCCTGGCCTTCCGCAGCGCCCTGTCCGAGAAGGAACAGGGGAAGCTCACCGCGGCCAACTGGCTGCTCAGCCTGGTCGTGAGCGTGGGTGCCTTCTTCCTGCGGGCGCCGGTCACGGCCGCCGCCGCCGAGCCGGGGTCGAGCATCTGGTGGATCGGCCTGGAGATCTGCCTGGCCATCATCTTCCTGTGGGGGGTCGAGGGCCTGGCCGTGGCCATGCTGCCCATGCGGTTCTTGGACGGGCAGAAGGTCATGCGCTGGAACCGGGCGGCGTGGGCGGTCCTCTTCTTTCTCGGCGTCTTCGCCACCGTCCACGTGCTGCTGCGGCCGGGGAGCGGCTACGTGGGGGAGACGAGCGACACGGTGACCATCGGTGTCATGGTCCTGTACGTCCTCTTCGGCCTCGGATCGGCTGCATTCTGGGCATACTTTCGGTACCGGCCTGCCCAGTGGGCCGCAGCCAGGAGCTGACCAGCGTGGGCAACGAACGAACCTCCCTCACCGACCTCATCCGCAGCCAGCTGGCCGAGCGCGACGTGTGCGACGTGGCCGGCACCTACCTGCTCGAGGTCGAGCTCCGGGAGCGGCTGGCCGTGCTCGGTGTGGAACCGACCCCGGACGTCAGTGTGGCCCTCATGGCCGTGGCCATGCTCCTGGCCGAGAAGGCGCCCGAGTTCGGGGGCGACTGCCGTGATGCCCTGGGCGAGATCGCCCAGCTGGGCCTGAGCCTGCTCGTGGAGAACGAGCCCGGCTAGGTGAGCAAGCAGAAAGTCGGGTCGGGTACTCGCGACCTCTGACACGGTCTGGGAGAATTACAGCGACGTAGTTCTCCACTTCCCCGGAGGCTGGTGTGCTCGGACGGGTTGATCCTCAGGGCT
>JBOGIE010000313.1:0-3193 GCA_050742435.1 Acidimicrobiales bacterium
GGCCCGCCCTCGGGGTAGTAGGTGACGTCGGTGATCTTCGAGTTCGGGAAGATCGAGCAGTAGAACTCCGCGGCCTGCTCGCCTTCGGTGTCGAACCAGAGGTTGGGGATGATGTTCGGCATGGCACGCTCCTGTCGTCCGGTGGTCAGCCTTCGCCAGTACTGACGCCCGCCAGCGGGCGAACTCATCGCTCCTCCCTCGAACTGGTGACGTCCGGTGTCGTATGTCGCACCGGACGTCACCGGTTCAGAGCTCCTGGGCCAGCTCGACCAGGACATCGGCTATCACCTCCGGCCGGTTGACGATGCCGAGGTGCCCATAGGGAAGCTCGTGGATGGCCCAGCCGCGCAGGGCCGCCTCCCTTGCGTCGTCGCGGTACGGATCGCTGAGGAGGACAAAGGCGGCGTTGCCGACGTCCCACCCCGTCGGCAGCGGGACCCTTCCGGCGAAGTACGAAACCGGTAGCTCCACCAGCTCGTCCACGACCGTCCCTCGTCGCTCGGGGTCCGGGACGAGCGCGTCCATGGCGCCCGGCCCGAACCACTCTGACCATCTGGGCAGCAGGCCCTCCCTCGCCAGCCAGGGAAGTGACGGCAGGAACGCCTCAGGGGCGAGCGCCACGTCGCCGCCCGATGGAGGCACGGACGCGTCCACGAACACCAGTCGCCCGGGCGGCGGCTCGATCCGCGCCGCGATGGCCGGCAGCAACGGACCCGCCCCGCTGTGGCCGACGAGCACGACCTCGCCGGCCGGGGCAGAGCGCACCACCACGTCCACGCAGCGGGCCCACTCACCCGCACGCGCCGCCTCGACCAGCGAGGGGACCACCACCTCCAGCCCGCGCCCGCGCAGCTCCTCGGCCACCCATGACCAGGTCGCCGGCCCGACGAGCGGGCTGTGGACCAGGAGGAACCGTGCGGCTAACGGGTCCAGAGGAGGGCCGTGGCCGTGTTGCTCGGTGCCGAGGTGTTGCCGGAGCGGTCGACGGCCTTGACCACGAAGCCGTTCTCGCCGTCGATCGTCCGGTAGACGAACGACCGGCTCACGCCCGTCTCGACGGCGTTGGGCCCGGCGAACGCGGCCGTCTGGGCCACGACCGGTCCGGCGAGCACAACCGGGCTGGCGGTCATCCGCCGGTAGGCCGGACGCGTCGCCGCCATGTCTCCCCCCGCTCCCGAGGAACGCCGAATGCGCTTCCGAGGACATACGTCGAAGGTGGGCGAACGGATTGCCGCGCCCGGCCTACCGGCCGAGGCCGAAGAACTCGGTGATCGCCGCGGTGGCGTCGAGCGCGCCGTTGGGCGGCCCGTAGACGGGGAGGAACCAGTTGTGGCCGCCGCCCTCGACCGTGACCATGCGGACGCGGGCCCCGCCCGCGCACCCGGACCACGTCCCCCGGGTGACCGCGCCACGCACCTCGGTGACCGGGGCGTCGGGACAGGCGTCGAGCGACGCCCAGCGCTCGGCCACGGCAGGGGCCGGAGGTGCGGGCCGGGTGGCACCGCCCAGGATGCGCCCGCCCTCGTAGGGGACGATCCCGTCGGCCGTCCCGTGGACGACGATCACCGAGACCGGGCGGGTGGGCGCGCAGTCCTCGAGGACCATGCTGGCGGCGATGGCACCGACCCCCGCCAGACGGCCGGCCAGGTCGCAGCCCAGGCGGTGGGCCATGACGCCACCGGCCGAGACACCCACCGCGTAGATCCGAGCCTGGTCGACCTGCCGCACCCCGGAGATGTCGCTGATGACCTCGCCCAGGAAGCGGACGTCGCTGCCCGGATCACCCCGCCCGCCGGTGCAGCAGAACCCGCCGTTCCACAGGAGGCCCACCGCCTCGGGGTAGGCGACGATGAACCCGCCCGCCGAGGCCGCCTCGTCGAGCTCGCTGGCGTCGACCAGGCTCTCGGCCGAGTTGCCGCTGCCGTGCAGGGCCAGCACGAGCGGCACCGGACCTTCGTGCTCGACGTCGGGCGGCGTGTAGAGACGGTACGTCCGGTCTACCCCGTCGACCTGCAGCCGGCGGTGTGCCACCGCCGGCCGAGGCTCGCCGGCGGGTGACGGACTTCCGGAGCCGCCTCCACAGCCGGCCACGGCGACAGCCAGCAGCGCAACCAGGGCGAGGGCGACCCTCAACCGCACCGGGCCTGCCATCAATGCAGGGGCCAGGCTTGGACCGCGGCCGCCGCGGCCTTGTCGGCGCTGTTGTGCGCCATGAGGACGTCGAAGACCGCCGCCGCCGTGTCGATGGCCCAAGTATGAGGAAGCACTCCCGAGCCAACAAGGGGTTTGTCCGGGCTGGGCTACTCGGCCGGGTCGGCGCCTTCGAGGACGCCGAGATCCAGCAGCCCTGGGATGGCGGCTGCCGGCTGAGGCCGGGAGAAGAAGAAGCCCTGCCCGTAGGGGCAGCGCAGGCGGCGCAGCTGGAGGAGCTGCTTGCGGCTGTTGACCCCCTCGGCCACCGCCTCCAGCCGCAGGGTGGAGGCCAGCTTGACCACCGCCCGGGCCAGGGCCGACTCGTGCGGGCCCTCCGCCACCCCGTCGATGAACGACTTGTCGATCTTGAGGATGTCGACCGGCAGCCGGCGCAGGTAGCCGAGCGACGAGTAGCCGGTGCCGAAGTCGTCGATGGCGATGCGCACCCCCAGGCGGCGCAACTCCTCGAGCCGGACGGCGGTGATGTCGGTGTCGTCCATGAGCACGCTCTCGGTGATCTCCAGCACCAGCTGGCGGGGGGCCAGGCCGGACTCGGCCAGCACCTGGGCCACCTCGTCCGACCAGCCGGGCTGGACCAGCTGCTTGGCCGAGACGTTCACGCTGATGCGAAGGCGCTCGCCCGACGCGTGGGTGTCGACCCAGCTGGCCGCCTGAAGGCAGGCGTCGGCCAGCACGTGGCGCCCGAGGGGGACGATCAGCCCGGTGGCCTCGGCCGTGGGGATGAACTCCGATGGCGGCAGCAGGCCGCGCTCGGGGTGCTGCCAGCGCACGAGGGCCTCGAAGCCGGCGATGGCCCCGGTCTCCAGGTGGACGATCGGCTGGTAGTACAGGCGCAGCTCGCCCTGGGCGATGCCCCGGCGCAGCTGGTTCTCGGCCGACACCCGCTCGCTGGTGACGGCCAGCATGCTCTCGTCGAACACCTCGTAGCGGCTCCGCCCGTTCTCCTTGGCCCGGTACATGGCCACGTCGGCGTCACGGA
>JBOGIE010000314.1:0-3175 GCA_050742435.1 Acidimicrobiales bacterium
AAGGGCACCCGGCGGGAGCTGAGCAAGGTCATCCGGGCGGTCGAGACGGAGATGGCCCAGCTGCTGGCCGCGGCCTACGCCGACGTGGCCGACCACTTCACCCGGCTGTTCGAGACGCTGTTCCCGGGCGGCCAGGGTCGCCTCCGCCTGACCGATCCCGACAACCTGCTCGAAGCGGGCATCGAGGTCGAAGCCCGGCCGGCCGGAAAGAACGTCCGCAAGCTGTCGCTGCTGTCGGGTGGCGAGCGGTCGCTCGTCGCCCTGGCCTTCCTGTTCGCCGTGTTCCGCAGCCGGCCGTCGCCCTTCTACCTGCTCGACGAGGTGGAAGCGGCCCTGGACGACGTCAACCTGAGCCGCTTCCTCGACCTGGTCGGCGAGTTCCGCCAGGAGGCCCAGCTCCTGGTGGTGACCCACCAGAAGCGCACCATGGAGGCGGCCGACTGCCTCTACGGGGTCACCATGCAGCCGGGCGGGTCGTCCCGCGTGGTCAGCGAGCGGGTCCGGGCCACGGCCTAGAGAAGCCCCTCCGGGACTCTTGCCACTGCCAGTACCCTGTGGCCATGGAGATCGTCCTCGGCCTTCTGGCCGTGCTGGTGGTCAGCGGCCTGATGGCCGCTTTCATCGCCGCCCGACCGCGACGCAAGGACGCCGAGCTCGAGCCGCCCCCCGCCTCGCCCCTGCCGCCGCCCACCGCGTCGGCCCCTCCGGCCCAGAAACCGCCCAAGGCCAAGCGGCCGAGCATCCCCTCCGAGGAGGAGCTGGCCCGCCAGGCTGCCGAGGTCGTGGCCGAGGCCGAGGCCGTGCTGGCCGGGGCCCGGGAGGCGCCGGTCGAGGAGGCCGAGCCCGAGGCCCCCCCCGCACCGGTCAAGCCCCGCTTCCGCGACCGCCTGGGCAAGGCCCGGGGCCTGCTGGCCGGCTACCTGGGCTCGGTCCGGTCCCGCACCAAGATCGACGAGGAGACGTGGGACGAGCTGGAGGAGGCCCTCATCCGGGCCGACGTAGGTATCGCCGCCACCACCGCCCTGCTCGACCAGCTGCGGGCCCAGGTCAAGGCCGAGGGCATCGCCACCCCCGAGCTCCTGGTCGACGCCCTCAAGGACAACCTCAAGAAGCGCCTCTCCATCGCCGACCGCAGCCTGCGCATCGAGCCCGGCCAGCCCAACGTCTGGCTGTTCGTGGGCGTGAACGGGGTGGGCAAGACCACCACCATCGGCAAGGTCGGCCACCAGCAGGTGGCCGAGGGCCGCACCGTCATCATGGCCGCGGGCGACACCTTCCGGGCTGCCGCCGCCGAGCAGCTCGAGCTGTGGTCCAAGCGGGTGGGCGCCCAGCTGGTCCGGGGCAACGAGGGTGGCGACCCCGGCGCGGTGGTGTTCGACGCCGTGGAGCGGGCCGCCGCCCGCCAGACCGACCTGGTCCTGGCCGACACCGCCGGCCGCCTCCACACCAAGGTCAACCTCATGGAGGAGCTGAAGAAGGTCCGCCGGGTGGCCGACAAGCCTCCGGGCAAGGTCACCGAGGTGTTGTTGGTGATCGACGCCACCACCGGCCAGAACGGGCTGGTCCAGGCCAAGCAGTTCACCGAGGCGGTCGAGGTCACCGGGGTCGTCCTCACCAAGCTGGACGGCACGGCCAAGGGGGGCATCGTCCTGGCCATCCAGAACGAGCTGGGCATCCCCATCAAGCTGGTCGGCCTGGGCGAGACCGCCGACGACCTCATACCCTTCGACCCCGACGAGTTCATCGACGCCCTGTTTGCCTGAGGCGGAGCCGAGATTGGGCGATCCGCGGTGACATAACGCACCGAATCGCCCACACTCGGGAGCGGGCCGGCGTCCACTACCCTGGGCTGAGCCATGTTCGACGCACTGTCCGACCGTTTCGAGGGGATCTTCAAGCGCCTGCGGGGCCGCGGGCGGCTGGGCGAGGCCGAGGTCGACGAGGTCCTGCGGGAGATCCGGGTCGCCCTGCTCGAGGCCGACGTCAACTTCAAGGTCGTCAAGAACATCGTCGCCCGCATTAGGGAGCAGTGCATCGACGTCGACCTGTCGGCCAGCCTGAGCCCGGCCCAGCAGGTCATCAAGATCGTCAACCAGGAGCTGATCAACGCCCTGGGCGGCCAGACCCTCAAGATCACCTACGCCTCCCGGCCCCCGACCGTGGTCATGCTGGCCGGTCTCCAGGGCTCCGGGAAGACGACGGCCTGCGGGAAGCTGGCCAAGTGGTTCCGCTCCCAGGGGCGGAACCCGCTCCTGATCGGGGCCGACCTCCAGCGCCCGGCCGCGGTCGAGCAGCTCAGGGTCCTGGGCCAGCAGGCCGGGGTCCCCGTCTTCTCCGAGCCCACCGACCCCGAGACGGTGGCCAAGGCCGGGCTGGAAGAGGCGAGGCGGCTGGGCAAGGACGTGGTCATCGTCGACACCGCCGGCCGGCTGCACGTCGACGAGGAGCTGATGGACGAAGCCCGGCGCATCTCGGCCGCGGTCGACCCCAACTACACCTTCCTGGTCGTCGACGCCATGACCGGCCAGGACGCGGTGAACGTGGCCGAGTCCTTCCACCAGGCCCTGGAGGTCGACGGGGTCATCCTGTCCAAGCTGGACGGCGACGCCCGGGGCGGTGCCGCCCTCTCGGTCAAGGAGGTCATCGGCCGGCCCATCGCCTTCGCCTCGGTGGGGGAGAAGCTGGGCGACTTCGAGGCCTTCCACCCCGACCGCATGGCCAGCCGGATCCTGGGCATGGGCGACGTCCTCACCCTCATCGAGAAGGCCGAGCAGGCCTACGACCAGGACGAGGCGGCCAAGGCGGCCGAGAAGCTCCAGAAGGGCGCCTTCACCCTCGAGGACTTCCTGGAGCAGATGCAGCAGGTGAAGAAGATGGGGCCGATCCAGAATCTGGTCGGTATGCTGCCTGGGATTCCCAAGGAACTGAAGAACGCCGAGATCGACGACAAGGAGATCGGTCGCATCGAGGCGATCATCCGCTCCATGACCCCCGAGGAGCGCAGGGAACCACAGATCATGAACGGCTCCCGCCGGTTGCGGGTGGCCAACGGGAGCGGGACGACCACCAACGAGGTCAACCAGCTGCTCAAGCAGTTCAAGGACATGCAGAAGATGATGCGGATGCTCGGCAAGGGTGGCGGCAAGGGCCGCCCCCGCGTCCCGAGCTTCGGATA
>JBOGIE010000315.1:0-3153 GCA_050742435.1 Acidimicrobiales bacterium
GACCCGTTCGGGCCGGCGGTACATGACCACGGTGTCGCCCTCGGTGACCAGGGTCAGCGGGGCCTCCCGGGCCAGGGCCTCGGCGCCCGGGCTGCCGCCCGAGAAGCCGAAGACCCCCCCGAGCGGGCTGACGATCACCGGGTCGGCCGGCCGGACCGACCGGACGGGGCCCACCGCCTCGGCGTCGCCCGAGTGGTACACGACCACGAACCGGGTGACGCCCTCGGTGAACTCCTCGTACACGACGTCGGCGGCGGCGATGCCGGCCTGCGGCCGAGCGTCGGCGATGTTGTCGATCTTCACCGCCACCGCCGCCCGCCCCGCCCTGCCGGCGTCGTCGAGCGGGCGGCCGGTGAGGGGGTAGACGGGGGCCAGCGTGGTGGTCGTCGTCGGCGCCACGGTGGTCGTGGTGGTGGGGGCGGCGGTGGTGGTCGTGGTCTCGCGGCCCGCGGCCCGCCCGCCCGAACAGCCGGCGGCGGTCACGGCGCAGAGCACGAGGAGGACGAGCACCGCCCGCGGGGCCGGAGCGGTGAGGCGACGGTGCGGCACGCGGATCAGCGGCCCCGGAGCAGCCGTCGCCAGCGGGAGGAAAGTTGGGGCATGTGCATGTGGGGGTGGCGGGCGGTGTGCAGGCGCTCCTTGCGCAGGGCGGCGACCTCTCCGTCGTCGATGGGGTCGAGGGGGCCGAGGACGGAGGCCAGCAGGTGGTCGGCCAGGGCCGGGTTGCGGGCCAGGACCGGCCCGTGCAGGTAGGTGCCCACCACCCGGCCGCTGACGACGCCCTCGGTGCCGTCGCCCCCGTCGTTGCCCCGGCCCACCACCACCCGGCCCAGGGGGCGGGCGCCGGGCCCGAGGATGGTGACCCCGCCGTGGTTCTCGTAGCCGGTGAGCTCGGGCAGGTCGAGCGAGGGGTCGGGGGTGACGACCACCTCGCCCACCCGCCGGGGGCCGTCGTCGCGGTGGGTCTCGCAGTCGAGCAGGCCCAGGCCCTCGTGCGACTTGCCGTCCTCGCCGGTGAAGCGCCGCCCGAGCACCTGCAGCCCGGCGCAGACGGCCAGGACGGCGGCGCCGTCGTCCACCGCGTCGGTGAGGACGGAGCCCGACCGCAGCTCGTGCGAGGCCAGGGCCTGGGGGGCGTCCTCGCCCCCGCCCATCAGGTAGATCTGGCAGCCCCGCGGGATGGGCTCGCCGGCGTGGACGTCGACCACCTCGGCCGGGATGCCCCGCCACCGCAGCCGCTGGGCGAGGACGGTGGCGTTCCCCCCGTCCCCGTAGGTGCCGAGCAGCTCCGGATAGAGCAGGGCGATGGCCACCGGCTCAGCCACGGCCGCGCTCCGGTCCGGCGCGCGACAGGGCGGGAAGGCGAGGGCCCCGCGGCCCGGCCGCGGCCAAGGCCCGGCGGGCGTCCTGGAAGGCGGTGTAGTTGGCGACGAAGTCGACCTCCGGGGGCTTGACCGCCGCCCCCGAGGCGGCGGCGGCCGCCGCCTTGACGTAGTCGGGCTCGAAGGTGTGGTGGACCTCGGCGTACCGCAGGCGGACGGCCAGGTCGCGGCCGCGCTCGCCGGTGGCGACCACCAGCCGCCCCTGCAACCGCTCGAACGGCACGTCCCAGAGCCACGAGGGGTCGCGCCCGTCGGCCACGCCGGCGTTGATCCCGATCACGACGGGCACGGGCGGGGGGCGGATGAGGTCGAGGGCCTCGGCCCATCCCGCGGGGTTCTTGGCCAGCAGCATGCGGACGCGGGCCCCGGCCACGTTGAGCACCTGGTAGCGCCCGGCCACCGCCCGCACCCGGGACATGGCCCGCACCGCCCGGCCCGGGTCGACGCCCAGGACCATGGCCCCGGCCACGGCCATGGCCGCGTTGGCCACGTTGAACTGACCCGGGAGCTGCAGCTTCACGCTCTGTCGCCGGCCGTCGGCCAGCACCAGGTCGGTGCCCTCCAGCCACACGTCGGGCCGGGGCCGGGCCAGGGGGCATCCGGAGCAGGCCCAGCGCACCCCGCCCCGCTCGAACCGGGCTTCGGTCCAGCGGATGCGGCTGCCGCAGTTGGGGCAGGCCGAGGCGTCGGCCCGCCACCGCTGGCCGGTGGCCACCCAGGTGACGCCGCACCGGTCGCCGTTGGTGGACGGGTCACAGGCGCCGGCCGCCCAGGTGACCAGGGGATCGTCGACGTTGGCCACCACCACCGTCCCCGGTGAGGCGGCCAGGGCCAGCCGCCAGTCGGACGCATGGCGCCGGACCTCCCCGAAGCGGTCGAGCTGGTCGCGGCTCAGGTTCAGGAGCACCACGGCGGTGGGGTGGACGGCGGCCACCGCCTCGGCCAGGTGCCCCTCGTCGACCTCGAGGGCGACGGCGGCACCGGCCCGGCCCCGGAACAGGGTGCTGACCAGGCCGGGGATGAGGTTGGCCCCGGCCGAGTTGGTGCTGACCGGGCCGCGGGTGGACAGGGCGGCGGCCAGGAGGCGGGTGGTGGTGGTCTTGCCGTTGGTGCCGGTGACCACCACCGACTGGTGGCCGGCGGCCATGAGCTCGAGGGCCCGCTGGTCGATGGCCAGGGTCACCCGGCCACCGATCACCGACCCCTCGCCCGTTCCCAGCCACCGGGACGCGTCGGCGATGGCCCGCCCGGCCAGGGCGGCGACCCGCGTGCGCAGAGGAAGGTCCACCGATCGCATCTTTGCCCAGAAGGGGTCGACGGCAGGCGCGCCCGGTCGCGGTGGATTGACCGTGGGGGGAAAGGGGGATTAATGTGGGGCTTGGTGGCGCGAAGTGGTGGGAGCCTGGATGCCGACGACCTTGACCTCTCTTGTTTCCGGTCTTCCTTCCTGTCTCCTTTCCCCTCTCCCTGCTGCGCTCGGCCTGGATCGAACTGATGTTCCTTGGAGAGTACACCCCCACGGTCGACGAGAAAGGGCGGTTGACGCTCCCGGCCAAGTTCCGGGAGCAGCTGGAGACGGCGTACCTGACCAGCGAGGTGGACCGGTGCCTGGCCCTGTGGCCTCCCGAGGAGTTCGCGGCCCGCGCCCGGGAGCTGCGGGAGCAGGCCCGGCGGGACGCGTCCAGCCACGACCGGGCGGCGTACTTCTTCGCCGGGGCCCAGGAGGTGACGCCGGACAAGCAGGGGCGGATCGCCATCCCGCCGTCGCTCC
>JBOGIE010000316.1:0-3150 GCA_050742435.1 Acidimicrobiales bacterium
TGCCCCCGTCGCCGCCGTTCTGGCAGCCGGGGCCGACCACGTCGGGCCGCAGGCGGCCGTCGTCCACCGGGCCCCAGCTGGAGAAGTTGGTCATGGAGTTGTCGTTGGAGTTGATGGCCCCGACGACAATGGTGTTCTTGGCCGTGGCTGGCGTGGAGATGGTCGAGAAGCCGTTGGCCGGCGCGCAGGCCTGGTTGCGCTCGTTCCCGGCCGACTCCACGTAGATGAGCTGCTGGTTGGCGATGCTGCCCCGCACGATGTTGTCGAGCAGGATGGCGGCGTTGGTGTAGTCGCCCAGCTGCCCGCACGGGAACCCGTTGCTCCCCGTGTTGTTCCCCTGGGACATGGTGGTGAGGTCGATGCCTCCGCCGATGGCCGTGGTGACGTCGGCGTTGAGGTCGCCGGCGTCGTCGTAGAGGACGTCGGTCGACGAGTTGTTGCCCAGGCTGCCGTAGGTGGCCAGGCCGGCGCCCGGCGCCACGCCCGCCCACTGGTTGGCCGTGCCGCCGTTGGGGTTGCCGGCCGAGTCGTTCCCGTTGCTGTTGGCCCCGCTGCCGAGAGCGGTGGCGGCCACGTGGGTGGAGTGGCTGCGGGTCGGCACCGGGTTGGAGCCGCCGGTGTCGGGGTCGGTCTGGACGATGCGCCCGGCGAAGTCCGGGTGGGCGGCGTCGACGATGCCCGAGTCGTAGACCATGATCGTCGTCCCCGCGCCGGTCAGGTTGTACGGCGCCGCGGCCAGCGGCGTGGCCCCGAGCGCGGGGACGGCTCCGTCGTTGTGGTTGCCGGGCCGGGGAGCGACCGCGTCGACGTACTGCACGGCGTCCTCCCGGATCAGCTGGTTGGCCCGGCCGGGACGGAACGCCGCCGTCACCGCGGGAATGGCGGGGGCCTCGGAGAGCACCTGGCCGCCCAGGCGCTCCACCACGGCCCGCGCCTCGTCGATGGAGACGTCGGGGTGGACCTGGACGTCGAGCACGACCTGGCCCCGGGCGTCGCGGGCCCACTGGCCCACCCGGTCGGCCCTCGTGTCGGCCGTGGTCTTGTCGTCCGGCTCGATCGGGCCGGCCCAGCGGACGCCGGCGATGTCACGGAGGTTGCGCACGTCGGCCGCCGACGCCGAGGCGATGTAGGTGTTCCCGCCGACGTAGTTCAGAAAGCTGATCCCGCGAGCGGCATAGTCCTGCTTGGCCGCGGCGTCGGGGATGTCGTGGATCTGGAGGAAGAAGTGCACCCGCCCGTTCGGCCCGGCGGCCCGCTGGATGGCGGCCACGTCGCGGTCCGGGCGGGGGGTGAACTGGCGGTTCTTGAGCGTGACCACGTGCTTGTCCGGGCGCTCCGGCACCTGGGCGGCGCCGGGCGAGACCAGTGCCGCCATGGATGCGACCACCACCCCGACCACCACGAGGACAACCCAGCGCGCGCGACCGAACCGGACCATTGCCAGCACCCCTTTTTCGCCCCGGGGCAGACCGCCCCTCCCACGGTGATCCTCCGCCAGAGTGGGGCGCGGGGGAAAGGGTGCTGGCACCACTGTTCCAAGGGGCGCCTGGCACCCCCGCCGTGCTTGCAAACGGCGCTCAAGCGCCGACCAACCGGGCTGCAAGCGCGGTGGGCGACAAAGAGGTCGTCACCTCGACCGCGACCTCGACCCAAGGAGAACCGCCGTGAAGACCCCCCGCATCACCAGCACCGCGGAGGTGGCGGGATGATCGCCACCCAGCTGTTCCGGTTCGCCACCCGCGCCCACCCCGAGCAGGTGTGGGTGGCCCTGACCCGACCCTCGCTGACCGCCACCTACCTCTACGGGCTGGCCGCCCACTCGGACTGGCGGCCGGGCAGCCCGATCACCTTCACCGGCGGCGGGGGCTCGGCCGTCACCGGCGAGGTGCTGGCCGCCGAGGCGCCTCGGCGGCTGTCGTACTCGCTGGCCGCCGGCGACGGCCAGCCGGCGACCTACGTCACCTGGGAGATCACCGAGGATGCCGGCCTCACGCTCGTCCGGCTGTACGTCGACGAGCCGGGCGCGTCAACCCGGCCCGGGGGCGACACCGAGATGGAGGCGACGTGGCTGCGCGCCGTGGCCCGGCTGGAGTCGGTCCTCGCCTCGGTGGGCGCCGGCCGGGCCCCGGGAGGGGCGGCTACTTCTTGAACGTCTTGATGATCCGGCCGCTGGCGTCCGACCGGTAGACGACCACCCTCCTCTTGCCCTTGTGGTACGTGGGCAGCTCGACGACCTGGTAGCCCCCCGGGCCCGTGGTGGGGGCCGACGGGGGCATGTCGACCTGTGCGGGTGCGGCATTCTCTGACGTGCGCTTGCGGCGGAACATGCGGGGATTTTGGCTTCCGCCCGTGGACCCGTCAAGAGATGTGACCTCGTGCCATTTCCCTATAGGCGCCGAACAGGTACCGGTCAGGCCGGGGCCTTGAACGAGTCCTTGAAGGCCTCGAACACGGGTTGAAGCCGGTCCCAGTCCTCGGCACGGGTCTGGAAGTTGAGGGCGAAGCCGTACCGGGGGGTGATGAAGCCCAGGTCGATGGCCCGCAGTTGGGCCCCGCCCGAGGTGTAGGTGTACTCCCACGCCGCCGCCCGGTAGCCGGCGTAGGTGGTGGGCTCGATGCGGATGCGCCGGTAGTTGGCGGCCTGGGCGGCGAAGCTCGGCTCCAGCTCGTACCACGCCCCTTCCGGCGACGGCTTCGGGGGCTGGGCATGGTCGACGCGCAGGTAGGCGCCGGTCTCGGGATCGACGAAGTCGGTGAGGGTGCCGTCGGTCCGCACCGACCAGTTGGGCGGGTGCGTGATGGTGAAGCCGGTCTGGGGGTCGGTGTAGGGAACCCAGTTCGCGGTCGATGGGGTGGCCGGCCGGTTCCGGGCCGGGGCCGCGGTGGTGGCCGACGAACCGCCGCCACCCTCTGCCTCGGTGGTGGTCGGGGGGGAGTCGGTGGCCGTCTCCGGGGGCGGGTCCGTCCCCTGGGACGCCAGCGAGACGGCGATCAGGGCGAGGACGACCAGGGCGACCATGCCGGCGACCACCCAGTTCACCCGGCTGGCGCCCGGGCGAGGGGCGGGGCGGGCGACCCGAGCCGGCGCAGGCGCCGGTCTCGGGGGCGGGGGAGGCGGAGGCGGGGCCGCTTCGGTGGGGGCCGCTTCGG
>JBOGIE010000317.1:0-3148 GCA_050742435.1 Acidimicrobiales bacterium
CGCTCGGAGGCGCCGGACCGGGACGACACGGCCGAGGTCAGCATGACGATCCGCAGGCGGTCGAGCCGGGGGTCGGCGGCCACCGCCTCGGCGAGCTGGCGCCCGTCCATGCCGGGCATGTGCCGGTCGAACAGGGCGACGTCCGGGACGGTCCCGGCGTCGGCCGCCTCCCGCAGGAAGGCCAGGGCGGTCTCGGCGTCGGCGGCGACGGTGGTGACCATCCCGAACCCGGCCAGCTGCCGGTCGAGGATGGCCCGGTTGGTGGGATTGCCGTCGACGATGAGGGCCGACACCCCCCGCAGGGCCCCCCGCTCGACCGGCGGCCGGGCCAGGTCGGGACGGGCCGGCAGGGTGGCGGTGAACCAGAAGGTGCTGCCCTCGCCCAGCTCGCTGTGCACGCCGATGGTCCCGCCCATGATCTCGACCAGGCGCTTGGAGATGGCCAGGCCCAGGCCGGTGCCCCCGTAGTGCCGGGTGGTGGACGG
Source organism: Acidimicrobiales bacterium (assembly GCA_050742435.1). Taxonomy (GTDB): domain Bacteria; phylum Actinomycetota; class Acidimicrobiia; order Acidimicrobiales; family AC-14; genus CADCTB01. Next base: position 486 of record JBOGIE010000317.1, read on the forward strand.
GTCGGCCTGGGCGAAGGACTCGAAGAGGCGCTCCTGGCCGGCGGCGGCGATGCCCACCCCGGTGTCGCGCACCTGGAACCGCAGGCGGTCGGGGTCGCCCGGCTCGGCGGTGACGCTGACCTCGATCTCGCCCCGGTCGGTGAACTTGATGGCGTTGCTCACCAGGTTGGTCAGGATCTGGCGGATGCGCCCCAGGTCACCGGAGACCACGGCGGGCACCTCGGGCCCGGTCATCACGACCAGCTCCAGGCCCTTGGCCTGGGCCAGGGGAGCGAGCAGCTCGCCCACGCCCTCGATGACCTCGCGCAGCTCGAAGTCCGAGATCTCCAGCTCCAGCCGGCCGGCCTCGATCTTGGAGAAGTCGAGGATGTCGTTGATGATCTCCAGCAGGGCCTCGCCCGACCGGCGGGCGGTGAGGGCGAACTCGTGCTGGTCGACGTCGAGGTCGGTATCCAGCAGCAGGCCGGTCATCCCGATCACCCCGTTGAGCGGGGTGCGGATCTCGTGGCTCATGTTGGCGAGGAACTGGGACTTGAGCCGGGATGCCTCCAGCGCCTCCTCCCGCGCCACCTCGAGCGACTGGAGCGACTCCTGCAGCTCGGCGGTGCGCTCCTCGACCAGGGCCAGGGCGTAGTCCCGGCGCCGGGCCATGGCCTCCACGACCATGAAGACCGCGAGCGACAGGAGCACGCCGAAGATGCCGACGAGCTGCGGCAGGCGGCCGACCAGCGACCCGACCAGCGGCTCGTTGGGGGCGACGGTGAGCAACCACTTGCTGTCGCCGGCGGTGAACGGCCGCTGGTAGGACCCTTCCCGCTCCACGGGCCGGCCGGTGCGGGCGCTGGTGATCACCGCCTGGGTGGGGTCGGGTGCGGGCGAGGCGTAGAGCGACCCGTCCAGCTCGGAGAAGGGGCCGGACCCGTTGGCCGAGCTCGACGTCCCGGGCGAGACGGCCTGTTCCCGGTAGACGACCGTTCCCCCGGCGGTGGCCGGCGGCCCGAGCGCGAACCCGATGCTCCTGACGCCGCCCTCGTCCATCACCGGGGTGCTGACCAGCGTGGGAACCTCCAGCGCCCGCCGCATGGCGTCGGCGCGGGCGCCGGTGAGGACCTGGCCAACGGCCAGCTTGGGCCCGGCGGCCAGCTCGACCACGAACCCGTCGGGCCCCGGTCGCAGCACCCCCACACCGAGCAGCGTGCGGTCGTTGGTCCCGGCCACGCCGGCGAAGCTCTCGGGCGCCCCCCCGGTGACCCGGGTGACCGTGCCGATGAGGTTCAGCCGGGCCTGGACGTTGGACACCAGGCCCCCGAGCACCAGGCTGACCTCGGCGGCCCGAGCCCGCAGCAGCCCCCGCTCCTGGTCGTGCACCAGGCCGCGAACCATCCACGCGGCCAGGAGGCTGGCGGACGTCAGGATGACCAGGCAGCCGATCGACAGCCCGCGCATCCGCCGCCGGAGTCGCCGGCGGTCGGTGGGGCGTGGTTCGCCACCTGGCTGCCGCCTGCCTCGAATGCCCATCTGTGTCCTGCCCCCTCGTCCGGGCGCCGCATGGAGACACCTTTGGAGAGGTCATCGACCTTTCGGGGATCGACCTTGAGCGATCGGCGGAGGCCGGCCGGCCTACCCTGGGCCTCACCGTGCGCGCCGCCACTTCGCCCCCCAGCCGGCTCTGCATGTTCGCACGGGGGTTGCTGAAGCGGTGCGCGCTGTGCGGCACCGGAAAGCTGTTCACCGGATGGTTCCGGATGAAGGAACGCTGCCCCGGCTGCGGCTACCGGTTCGAGCGCGAGGAGGGCTTCTTCCTGGGCGCGTACGTGATCAACCTGGCCATCGCCCAGGGCCTGGTGATCCTGCTGGCCATCGTCCCCCTGATCGTGCGCCTGGCCGGCGACCCGGACGCCAGCATCCTGCCGTTCGTCGTGGGCGGCGTGGTGGGCGCGGTGGTCGCCCCGATGGTCTTCTACCCCTGGTCGAAGACCATCTGGACGGCATTCGACCTCATGCTGCGTCCCCAGGCGGCCAGGGAGCCGACCGACCGCAGCTGAGGAGGGCTCAACCCCGGGCCCGCGCCGGCCGACAAACAATGCGGGTGTCGCCTCCCCGGTTCCGCCGGCTGGGGGGGCGGCGCCCACTCCGTGGTCTGCCCACAGCCCGGGTTCAGGCTCGTCGCCGGCCGGGTAGCACGTCCCCATCTTCGACCTCGTCATCCCCACCCTCGGCCGCGAGTCGCTGGCCACCCTGCTCGACACCCTCGGCCGGCTGGACGGCACGCGCCCCGGCCGCATCCTGGTGGTCGACGACCGCCGGGACAGCGTCCAACCCCTCGACGTGAGCGGGGACCTGGGCGACGACCTGAAGGTCCTGCAGGGGGCGGGCGCCGGTCCGGCCGCGGCGCGCAACGTGGGGTGGCAGGCCAGCGGGGCGCCGTGGGTGGTCTTCGTCGACGACGACGTGGTGCCCACCGAGAGGTGGCTCCGCGACCTGGACGACGACCTGATGACTGCGCCGCTCGACGTGGTGGCCGTCCAGGGCCGGGTCACCGTCCCGCTGCCTGCCGACCGCCGGCCCACCGACTGGGAGCGCAACGTCACCGGGCTGGAGACGGCCCGCTGGATCACCGCCGACATGGCCGTGCGCCGCAGCGCGCTCGAGAAGGTGGGGGG
>JBOGIE010000318.1:0-3148 GCA_050742435.1 Acidimicrobiales bacterium
GGAGCGCAAGGAGCGCGACGAGCTGGCCACCATCGCCGAGGCCATGGGCGTGAAGGCGTCGTCGCGGGCGTCGAAGTCCACGCTCATCGACCACATCCTCCGGGAGGCCGGCATCGAGACCGCGCCCGAGCCGAAGCCCAAGCGGACCCGGGTGTCCCGAGCGGCCGCCGCCGTCACCGCCTCCCCCAACGGTGTCGACGAGGTACCGGCGCCGGCCCCGCCCGCCGAGGCGTCGAGCCGGCCCGAGGCACCCGCCCCCGAGGCGGACGCCAAGGCGGCCGATCCGGCGCCGGCGTCGCCCGAATCCGACGCCCCGGCGGATGCGCCTCCGGCCGTGGTCGAGGCGGTCGTGGAGGGGGCAGCCGAGCCGCCCCCCGCGGTGGTGGCCGGCCCGCCCGCCGCCGGCAACGGGAACGGGTCGGCGCCGGTCGACACCCAGACGGCCACCACCGGCTCCCAGACCGAGTCCCCGGCCCACGCCGGTCCCGACAGCGCGGGCCAGGCCCGAGGCGGCGGCGACGGCGCGGCCCGCGCCGACGACCGGCCCCGGGAGGCCGGCCCCCGTCCCGAGCACCGCTCCGGTGGTGGTCCCCAGGCCTTCGACGCCGGCGATCCCGGCAACCGCCGCAGCCGCCGCCGGCGGGGCCGCGACCGGGGCGAGCGCGACGTCCAGCCCGACCGCGGCGGGCAGCCCGAGTCCCAGTACCAGGGCGAGCCCATCCCGGTGGAGGGCCTGCTCGACCTGCGGGAGGAGGGTTTCGGCTTCCTCCGCACCAACGGGTATCTCGCCAGCCAGCACGACGTGTACGTCTCCCTGAGCCAGGTCCGGCGCTTCGGCCTGCGCAAGGGCGACACCATCAAGGGGGCCAGCCGGCCGGCCACCAGCACCGAGAAGTACCCGGCCCTGCTCCGGATCGACACGGTGAGCGGCATGACGCCCGACGAGGCCCGCCAGCGGCCCCGGTTCGAGGACCTCACGCCCCTTTTCCCGGACGAGAAGCTGCGCCTGGAGGTCCCCGGCGAGTCCGGCAACATGGTGGCCCGCATCGTCGACCTGATCTCGCCCATCGGCAAGGGCCAGCGGGGGCTCATCGTGTCCCCCCCCAAGGCGGGCAAGACCACCATCCTCAAGCAGATCGCCCACTCGATCGAGGTGAACAACCCCGAGGTCCACCTCCTGGTCCTGCTGGTGGACGAGCGGCCCGAGGAGGTCACCGACATGCGCCGGTCGGTGAAGGGCGAGGTCGTCGCCTCCACCTTCGACCGGCCCTCCGACGAGCACACCCAGGTGGCCGAGCTGGCCAGCGAGCGGGCCAGGCGCCTGGTCGAGATGGGCAAGGACGTGGTGATCGTCCTCGACGGGATCACCCGCCTGGCCCGGGCCTACAACCTGGCCGCCCCCACCACCGGGCGCATCATGTCGGGCGGGCTGGCCACCGACGCCCTCTACCCGCCCAAGAAGTTCTTCGGGTCGGCCCGGAACCTGGAGGAGGGGGGGTCGCTCACCATCCTGGCCACCGCCCTCATCGAGACCGGCTCCAAGATGGACGAGGTCATCTTCGAGGAGTTCAAGGGCACCGGGAACATGGAGCTGCGCCTCGACCGCCGCCTGGCCGAGCGCCGCATCTACCCGGCCCTGGAGGTCAACGCCAGCTCCACCCGCCACGAGGAGCTGCTGTTCGACCGCAACCAGCTGCCCCAGGTGTGGAAATTACGGCGGGTGCTGAATGCGTTGGAACCGGGAGCCGGCCTCGAGCTGCTCATGGACAAGATCAAGCACACCAAGAGCAACGACGAGTTCCTGGCCGAGATCGCCAAAGCCCCTACGCCCGGCTAGGGCCGAACTATTTTGGAGAGACGATGAAGACCGAGACCCACCCCGACTACGTCACCGCCAGCGTCCGGTGCTCGTGCGGCAACACCTTCACCACCCGCTCGGTGAAGCCCGAGCTGCGGGTGGAGCTCTGCAACGAGTGCCACCCCTTCTTCACCGGCAAGCAGAAGCTGGTCGACACCGGTGGCCGGGTCGAGCGGTTCGAGCGCCGCTACGGCGCCCGGAAGGGCCAGGCCAAGAAGTAGGGCGCTCGGCCCCAGGGCGGCACCGGCACCGGTTCGGGTACCGGTACGGCCGCCGCCGGGCCACAGGAGGCGGGCCTGCGTGGAACTGAACCCGGCGGTCCTGCTCGCCGAGCCGGCGGCCTTCGTCGCCGGTCTGGCCGTGCTGCGGGTGCCCGTCGAACGGGTCCGGCCCCGCCGGCGCCTCGCCCTGGCCGTCCTGGCCGCCGTCTCGGCCGTGGCCGCGGTGGCCGGCGGGGGGTCGCCCACCGGCTGGCTGCCGCTCGACGTGGTCTTCGTCGCCGCTCTCGGCGGGGCCGCGGTGCTGGCCGGATCCGAGGCCCCGTCGCCTCTGATCCTCGCCGGCGCCCTGGTCGCCGCCGCCGCGGGCACCGGGTCGATCGCCGTGGTGCTGGCCCTCGCCGCCCTCGGGCTGGTGCTGGTCAGCCTGCTGGTGGAGGTCGAGCCGGTGGTGGACGCCGCCGCCGCCGGGCTGGTGGCCCAGGCCGCGCTGCGGCTCACCTCGCCGGGCGGTCGGGGCCTCACCGCCCTGGTCGCCGCCCTGATCCTGCTGCCGTTGTTTTTGGCTGCGGTCCGGGTCCTCGACCAGCGGTACCGCCGCCTGGCCTTCCGTGCCGTCCTGGGCGCGGGCGCCTTCGCCGTCGTGGGCGGGATCGTCGGGGCGGTGGCGGCGGCGACGGCCGTGGGCCCGCTGCGGCGAGGCCTCTCCACAGCCACGGCCACCATCGACGCCACCCAGGCCGTCGAGCTGGAGGCCACCGCCGCCGGGCTGAGCCGGGCGGGCGAGGACTTCGCCCGGGCTCGCGGCGCGCTGGAGGCGTGGTGGGCGTTCCCGGCCCGGGTCGTGCCGGTGGTGGCCCAGCACTGGCGGGTGCTGCAGGCCGCCGCGGTCACCGGGGACCAGTTGGCCGAGGCCGGCCAGCGGGCCCTGAACGCCCCGGCCCTGGCCGACGTCCGGGTGAGCGACGGGCGGGTCCCGCTCGAGCAGCTGGCCGCCATCGAGCCACCGGTGGCCGACGTGGCCGCCCGGGCCACCGCCGCCCGCCGCCGCCTCGACGCCGCCCGGTCGGCC
>JBOGIE010000319.1:0-3142 GCA_050742435.1 Acidimicrobiales bacterium
ACCTGGTGGACCTCCTGCACGGTGGCGACCGAGGTCGAGGGCACGGCGATCACGTCGTCGCAGGCCGCGGCCAGCGGGTTCGGCGCCGCGCCGGTGAGGGCCCAGGTGGTCATGCCCACCGCGTGCGCGGTGACCACCGCGGCCAGCACGTTGGGGCTGCGGCCCGAGGTCGACAGGGCGACCAGCACGTCGCCCGGGCGGCCGTGGGCCTCGACCTGGCGGGTGAAGACCTGATCGGCCCCGAAGTCGTTGTCGATGGCGGTGAGGGCCGCCCCCTCCGTGGCCAGGGCCAGGCCGGAGAGCGGCCGGCGGTTGGTGCGGTAGCGGCCGAGGAGCTCGGCGGCCAGGTGCTCGGCCTGGGCCGCGCTGCCGCCGTTGCCGGCGGCGAGGAGCCGCCCGCCACCGCCCAGGACGGTGGCCAGGTGGGCGCCCCACGTCTCCAGCCGGAGCAGCTCCTGGTCGACGGTGGCCAGGGCCTGGGTGAGGGCGGCGAGGTGTACCTGTCCTTCCAGCACACCATCCGATGCCCCGATGGCACCCATCACCCTGATGATGCCAGCACCCGCGCAACTAGTTGCGCGGGCGCCGGTACCGTCGAGAGTGACCGGCAACGAGGCCGGTGGAGAGGGTTGTCATGAGCATCGTCCGGATGGGTCGGTGCGCCAGTTGCGGCACCCCGGTGCTGTGGCTGCGAGCCTGGGGCTTCGGGGAACCGAGGCCGCTGGAGCTCGATCCCGACCCGGCCGGCGAGGTGGTGATCGACCCGATCGAGGCCCGCCACCGGGCGGCGACGGCGGCCACCGCGGCCGCCGGGCTCCACCGCTACCGCGTGCACTGGCCGTGCCCGGTCGTCACCCCGCACCATGCCACCGGGAACGGGAACGGGAACGGCGCCGGCCATCCGAGCCGGGAGCCGCTCACGGTGGCGATCGTCGCCCACACCCACTGGGACCGGGAGTGGTACTCGCCGTTCCAGACGTTCCGGCTGCGGCTGGTCCACGTGATCGACGGGGTGCTCGACCTGCTCGAAGGCGACCCGTCGTTCGCCCATTTCGTGCTCGACGGCCAGACGGCCATGGTCGACGACTACCTGGAGATCCGGCCGGAGGGCGAGGCCCGCATGCGAGCCCTGGCCGCGGCCGGGCGGCTGGCCCTCGGCCCCTGGCACACCCAGCCCGACGAGTTCCTCGTGTCGGGCGAGACGCTGGTCCGCGACCTGCAGGCGGGCCTGGCCCGGTCGGGCGAGCTGGGCGGCACCATGGCCGTCGGTTACCTGCCCGACAGCTTCGGCCACGTGGCCCAGATGCCCCAGATCCTGGCCCGGGCCGGCATCCGGCACGCGGTCGTGTTCCGGGGCGTGCCCGACGCGGTGGAGTCGACCGCCTTCTGGTGGGAGGCGCCCGACGGCTCGCGGGTGCGGGCCGAGTACCTGTCCCTCGGCTACACCAACGCCTTCCGCCTCTCCGACGACCCGGACGGCCTGGTGGCCCGCGCCGCCGACCTGGAAGCCACGCTGGGCGGACGGCGGGTCGGGGGGCTGATGCTGATGAACGGGGGCGACCACCAGCCGCCCCGGGCCTGGCTCGGCTCGGTCGTGGCCGGCGCCAACCGGGTGGGCGAGGGCCGCTACCGCTTCGAGATCACCGGGCTGGAGCCCTACCTGGAAGGCCAGCCGGTCGACGGGTTGCCGGCCTGGCGGGGAGAGCTGCGGGCCAGCGGCCCGTCCACCGTGACCATGGGCGTGACGTCGAACCGGGTCGACGTGCGGCTGGCCGCGGCGGCGGCCGAGCGGGCGGTGGAGCGCCGGGGTGAGCCGTTGAGCGCCCTGCTGCTGCGCCCGGAGGCCTACCCCGCCCGGCTCCTCGACCTGGCGTGGCGCCGCCTGCTCGACAACGCGGCCCACGACTCGGCCTGCGCCACCTCGGCCGACGAGGTGGTCGACCAGGTGCTCGTCCGCTACGCCGAGGCCCGCCAGATCGGTGCGGGGCTGGCCGCCGAGGCGGTGGCCGCCCTGGCCGCCCAGGTCGACGCCGGCCCCGGGAGCGTCCTGGCCGTGAACCCGAGCGCCCACCGCCGGGCCGGGACGCTGCGGTTCGCCGTGCCCGGGCGCGGCCCCCTGCACCTGCGGGCTCCGGACGGCACGGTGCGGCCCGCCCAGATCCTGGCGACGGCGCAGCCGGTCGAGATGGTGGTCGACGGCCAGGGCCCCGACGTGGCGCGCGACCTGTTCGGGCTCGGCACCTTCGCCGGCCACCCCGTGGCCCGCTGGCGGGACGGCCCGGTGCTGGAGCTGGAGATGGCGGCGCCGGGCGAAGCCACCGTCGACCTCACCGGGGCGCGCGCCCGGGTGGCGGGCGGCGTGACCCTCCGGCAGCCGCCGGTGCGCGACGTCCTGGCCCTGGCCGGCCCGGTCGCCGGGTTCGGGTGGTCCACCTACACCGTGGTCGAGGGCGAGGGCCCGGCGGGCACCATCACCGCGGGTGACGGGTGGATGGCCAACGAGCGCTTGCGGGTCGACGTCGATCCGACGAGGGGGACGCTGGCCCTGACCACGGCGGACGGCCTGTCGGTGGCCGGCCTCAACCGTTACGTGGACGGCGGCGACGCCGGCGACACCTACAACTGGTCGCCGCCGGACGGCGACCGCCTGGTGGACCGGCCGGACGCGGTGCGGGTCGAGCTGGTCGAGTCCGGTCCCGTCCGGGGCCGCCTGGTGGTGACCGCCACCTATCCCTGGACGGTGCCGACCGAGGTGACGACGACGGTCGACCTGGTCGCCGGGGAACCCTTCGTGCGGGTCGAGGTCTCGTTCCTCAACGCCCATCCCGACCACCGGCTCCGGGCCCACTTCCCCCTGCCGGCCCCGGCGACCGGCTCCGACGCCGAGTGCGCCTTCGCCGTCGTCCACCGCGGCCTGACGCATGACGGCAACCCGGTCGAGGCCGGCCTGCCCACCTTCCCGGCCCGCCGCTTCGTGGACTGCTCGGACGGCGACCTGGGACTGGCCCTCGTCCACGACGCGGTGGGCGAGTACGAGGTGGTGGACGGCGGGCGGGAGCTGGCACTGACCGTGCTGCGGACGGTCGGCTTCCTCTCCCGTGACGACGGCCGCCTGCGACCCGTCCACGCCGGCCCGGTGGTC
>JBOGIE010000320.1:0-3137 GCA_050742435.1 Acidimicrobiales bacterium
CGGGCGACGACCTCTTCCTCATCCACGTGGAGGCCAGCGACGAGGCCGGCCACGCCGGCGACGTCGAGGAGAAGGTCAAGGCCCTGGAGAACTGGGACCGGCGCATCCTGCGTCCCCTGGTCGACGCTCTCGACATGGACGACTTCCGGCCGTGGCGGCTGCTCCTGCTGCCCGACCACGCCACGCCCCTCGCCCTGCGCACCCACACCTCCGACTCGGTGCCGTACATGCTCGTCGACTCGGAGGTGGACGGGGCGGGCGGGGTCTACACCGAGGCCGGCACCGCCCACTGCACGCCGGTGGCCGGGCACACGCTCATGAACCACCTCATCACCCAGGGGGTCTAGATCCGGGTCCTCGTCCTGGTCGACGGCGAGCACTACCCCCCCGTCGTCCGGGCCGCCATCGAGCACCTCCCCACCCTGGTCCCCGGGGCCGAGGTGGTCGGGGCCGTGCTGCTGGGCGGCGGGGAGAAGCTGGCCGGCGCCCTGGAGATCGGCGTCCCCGTGGTCGACGGTCCCGACGTCCACCGGGCCCTGGCCGAAGGCGTCGCCCGGTTCACGCCCGGGCTGGTCTTCGACCTCTCGGACGAGCCGGTGGTCGACGCCCGCAGCCGGCTCCGCCTGGCCTCGCAGGTCCTGCTGGCCGGCATCCCGTTCCAGGGGGCCGACTTCCGCCTCGACCCGCCCCCCCGCCCGAAGCTGGCCACCAAGCCCACGCTGGCCGTCATCGGCACCGGCAAGCGCACCGGGAAGACGGCGGTCTCCGCCGACATCGCCCGGATCCTGGCCGCCCGCGGCCGCCGCCCGGTGATCGTCGCCATGGGCCGCGGCGGCCCCCCCGAGCCCGAGGTCATCGACCCCGAGACCTTCGACCTGACCGTGCAGGGGCTGGTGGCCCTGGCCGCGTCCGGCCGCCACGCGGCCAGCGACCACTTGGAGGACGCCCTCATGGCGCGGGTGGCCACCATCGGCACCCGCCGTTGCGGGGGCGGCCTGGCCGGCGCGCCGGTCGACAGCACGTTCGCCGCGGGCGTCGACCTGGCGAACCGGCGCGACGAGGAGCTCCTCGTGCTGGAGGGCAGTGGCGCGGCCATCCCGCCGGTGCACGCCGACGCCACCGTCTGCGTGGTCCCGGCCACCGCCGATCCCGAGCTGGTCACCGGGTACCTCGGCGCCTACCGCATCCTGCTCGCCAACCTGGTCGTGGTCACCATGGCCGAGGCCGGCGCCGGGGACCGGGCGGTGGAGGCCGTCCGCCGCCTCGCCCCCGGCCTCGGGCTGGTCGAGACGGTGCTGCGCCCGGCGCCCCTCACGCCCGTCTCCGGGCGCACGGTCTTCTACGTGACCACCGCCCCGCCCGCCGCCGGCGACGTGCTGGTCGGCCACCTGGAACGGGAGCACGGCGCCAAAGTGGTGGGTACGTCGCATAACCTGGCCCGGCGCCCCCAGCTGGTGGCCGACCTCGAACGGATGGACGAGGCCGACGTCCTGCTCGTGGAGCTGAAGGCGGCAGGTGTCGACGTGGCCGCCAGAGTGGCGCTTGAACGGCGCATGGATGTGGTTTTCTGTGACAACCGGGTCGTCACCAAGGACGCCGACGGCCCGTTCGAGAAGCTGGTCCTGGAGACGGCCACCCTGGCCGAGGAGCGTTTCGCACAGGGGTCGGGGGTACAGGGGATGAGGGAGGGTCCGCGATGAGGTCGGTGACCAACCGTCACGTCCTCATCACCGACGCCGAGTACGAGCTGCCCTACTCCAAGGGGCTCATGGCCTCGGCCATCATGGCCACCGGGCTGGCGCCGGCCCGGGCCTTCCACGTGGCCGAGGTGATCGAGGAGCGCCTGGAGGACTCGGCCACGCCCTCGATCACCCGCGACGAGCTCAACGCCCTGGCCCTCGACGTGCTGCGCACCGAGGTGGGCGACCGCTACGCCCAGTCCTTCGCCAAGTGGCAGATGGTGCAGCGCCTCGACATCCCCCTGGTCATCCTGCTCGGTGGGGCCACCGGGGTGGGCAAGTCCACCATCGCCACCATGCTGGCCAGCCGCCTGGGCATCACCCGGGTCATCCCCACCGACGCGGTGCGCGAGGTCATGCGGTCGATGTTCACCGCCGAGCTGTTCCCGACCCTGCACACGTCGTCCTTCGACGCCGCCCGCCTGGTCCGCAACCCGCTGCCCCGCAGCGCCGACCCGGTGGTCATCGGGTTCCGGGAGCAGACTTCTGCGGTCAGCGTGGGCATTGACGCCCTCATCCAGCGAGCCATCGACGAGGGCACCGACCTCATCCTCGAAGGCGCCCACCTGGTTCCGGGCTTCCTCGACTACAGCCGGTTCAAGGGCAAGGCCGTGGTCGTGCCGCTGGTCGTCACCGTGGACGAGGTGGAAGTCCACCGGAACCACTTCCTGATGCGGGCCCGGGAGGCGCGCAACCGGCCGTCGGAGCGCTACCTCGGGCTGTTCGAGAACATCCGCAAGATGCAGCGCTACGTGAAGTCGCTGGCATTGCAGCACGGGGTACCGATCGTCCCGTCCTACAACCTGGACGCCACCCTGTCCCAGATCATCGAGTTGGTGGTGGGCCAGGCCATCGAGGCCGTCCCCGCCGACGACGCCCATAGCGCACTCCCTGGAAATTAACTGTATGCTGATGGTGCTGAATCCCCGGCGCTATCAGGCTCAGCAGGCTCAGCAGCGACGCCCCTGGCGGTTTGCCCTGTAGTCGGATCTGGCCTGACCCCCGTGGGTGAAGGCGCCCATTCTCGTCCGACCCGCCGGCCCTTTTCCACGTCCGGGCCCGCACGCAGTTCCTTCCCAGCCCTCGGAGGCGAAGCAATGAGCGAGCCGCAAGGCGAGCGAGCAATCCACCCAGCGCCCGGCCCCCTGCCGCGCCCGCCGAAGGGAGCTCGCCGGTGAGCGTCAGCCCGCAGTCCCCCCTCGAGCGGTCGGTCCTGGAGCGCAAGGAGCGCGACGAGCTGGCCACCATCGCCGAGGCCATGGGCGTGAAGGCGTCGTCGCGGGCGTCGAAGTCCACGCTCATCGACCACATCCTCCGGGAGGCCGGCATCGAGACCGCGCCGGAGGAAAAGCCCAAGCGGACGCGGGTGTCGCGAGCGGCCGCGGCGGCGGCCGCGGC
>JBOGIE010000321.1:0-3104 GCA_050742435.1 Acidimicrobiales bacterium
TCGACGAGCGGGCTCGGGAAGTAGCCGGCCAAGGCCGGGCGCAGGGCGGGCTGGTCGGGGACCTCTGACGCCAGGAGCCGGGCGGCGAGCCGGCGCTTGGCCCCGGCCACCAGCACCGCCAGCTCCGGACGGGTCAGCCCCGCCCCTGCCTCCTGCCGGGCCCGGATCTCCGCCGGGGTGGGCAGCGCCTCCACCGCCCGGTCCACCACGCCCGTGCCCTCCAGGTCCTCCATCAGCAGCTCGTACGCGGCCATGCGGGACGGGCTGGCCGCCGCCGCCCGGGTGAGCACCATGCTCTGGAGGGCGCAGTCGTACAGGACGGCGTCGACCACGTCGTCGCAGACCTCCTCGAGCATGCGGTCCCGTTCGGCGGCGGTCAGCTCGCCGGCCTCCACGGCCAGGCGCAGGAGGATCTTGATGTTGACCTCGTGGTCGGAGATGTCGACGCCCGCCGAGTTGTCGATGGCGTCGGTGTTGACGTGGCCGCCGCGCCGGGCGTACTCGATACGGGCCCGCTGGGTGAAACCCAGGTTGGCCCCCTCCCCCACCACCCGCGCCCGTACCGAGGACCCCTCGATCCGCACGTCGGCGTTGGCCCGGTCGTCGAGCTCGTGGTCGGGCTCGGTGCTGGCCCGCACGAACGTGCCGACACCGCCCGTGAAGAGCAGGCCCACCGGCGCCTGGAGGATGGCGCGGATCAGCTCGGGCGCGGTGAGGTCGGTGCTGTCGACCCGGAGGACGGCCCGGACCTGGTCGCTCAGCGGGATGCGCTTGTCCAGGCGGGACCACACCCCTCCCCCGGGGCTGACCAGCTGGCGGTCGTAGTCCTGCCAGCTCGACCGGGGCAGGGCGAACAGCCGGGCCCGCTCGGCGTAGGACCGGGCCGGGTCGGGATCGGGGTCGAGGAAGATGTCACGGTGGTCGAAGGCGGCCACCAGGCGGATCCGGTCGGAGCGCAGCATGGCGTTGCCGAACACGTCGCCCGACATGTCGCCGATGCCGACCACGGTGACCGGCTCGGATTGCACGTCGATCTCCAGCTCGGCGAAGTGGTGACGGACCGCCACCCAGGCGCCGCGGGCGGTGATCCCGAGGCGCTTGTGGTCGTAGCCGCTGGAGCCACCGGACGCGAAGGCGTCGCCCAGCCAGAAGCGCCGGTCGGTGCTGACCCGGTTGGCCAGGTCGGAGAACGTCGCCGTGCCCCGGTCGGCGGCCACCACCAGGTAGGGGTCGTCGCCGTCGCGCCGCCGGGCGACCGGGACCACCTCCTCGCCCACCACGTTGTCGGTGACCTCCAGCAGGCCGGCCACGAAGACCTCGTAGGCATGGGCGACGTCGGGAGCGGCGCCGCCGAACAGAGACTGCTTGACGATGAACCCGCCCTTGGCCCCGGTGGGGACGATCACCGCGTTCTTGAGGACCTGGGCCCGCATGAGCCCGAGGATCTCGCTGCGGTAGTCGTCGACCCGGTCGCTCCAGCGGATGCCGCCCCGCGCCACCGGCCCCCACCGCAGGTGCACGCCCTCCACGGACGGCCCGTGCACGAAGATCTCCCGGTACGGCACCGGCCGGGGCGCGCCCGGCACCGCCGCAGTGTCGAACTTCAGGGCCAGGTGGTCCCGGGTGACGCCGCGGCGGCCGGTGGCCGGGTACCGGTTGGTGCGCAGGGTGGCGTCCACCAGGGCCAGGAAGCCGCGCAGGATGCGGTCGTGGTCCAGCCGGGCCACCGCGTCGCAGCCGTCGACCACCCGCTGGCGCAGCTCGGCCACCACCGCCGGGCCGGCATCCCGCTCGGGGTCGAAGAGGGCGGCGAAGAGCTCGACGATGGCGGAGGCGATGGGCGCGTTGTCGACGAGGACCTGGTCCACGTAGGCGGTGGTGAAGGTGGTGCCGACCAGGCTGCGGTAGCGGCGGTAGGCCCGCAGGACGGCCACGTCGTCCCAGGCCAGCCCCGACCGCAGCACCAGCCGGTTGAGGGAGTCGATCTCCGCCCGCCCGTTCCACAGGGCCAGGGCGGCGGCGGCCAGGCGGGGCCCGTCCCGCTCGACGTCCAGGGCGCCGCCCCGCTCGCTGACCCCGAAGTCGTGCAGGTGGGCCCGCACCCCGTCGCCGCCCAGGGCGTAGGGCTGGTCCTCGACCGCCCACAGGCCCAGGCTCTCGATGATGGGCAGGAAGCCCGACAGCTCCACCCCCTCGCCGGCGGTGAACACCTTGAGCCGGGCCTGGGCGCTCTGGTGGCGGAGTGACCCGGGAGTGAGGACGATGCGGATGCGGTCGTCGCCGGCGAACAGGGCGTCGAGCTGGAGCACGTCGTCCACCGCCCGCTCCGGGGCCACGACGTCGCGGTAGGCGGGGGGGAACCAGTCGGCCCACGTCTGGGCCAGCCGCAGGCCGGTCGCATCGCCGGCGATGGCGACGAGGGCGGCCGAGAGCTGCTGGTCCCAGGTCCGGCACAGCAGGCGGAGCTCCCGCTCCAGGTCGTCGAGCGGCTGGTCCGGGAGCGGCCCGGGCACGTGCACGACCAGGCGCACGATGGCCTCGGGCCGGTCCCCCAGGGCCACGTCGGCGTCGATCCGTTCGCCGTCGAGCTGGGCCAGCAGGAACCGCTCGATCCGCTGGCGCAGTGCGGGGCTGTAGATCTCGGCCGGCACCGACAGCAGGGCCGACACCGTGTGGTTCTCGCGGTCGCCCCGCAGGAGCACGCGGACCTCGTGCTCGTCCTCGGCCACGAGCAGCTCGACCAGCAGCTGCCGCAGGGCCGGGATGTCGGTCTCGAACAGCTGGTCCTTGGGCAGGACCTGGAACAGCGAGACCAGGGCCACCTCGTCCTGGCTGCGCTCGACCACGTCCTCCAGCTCGAGAATGCGCCGCAGCTTGTACCGCAGCACCGGGGTGACCGACGCCGGCTCGGCGTTGGCCCGGCTGGTGAACACGCCCACCAGGCGGAAGACCGAGGCGATGTCGCCCTCCGGTCCCAGCTCGACCACGTCGATGCAGTGCATGGGCACCTGGCGGTGGACCGTGCTGACCTGCCCGGTGCGTACGATGCGGAGCACCTCGCCCTTCACGGGGACCGGCGGCCGCAGGCGCAGCGGGGCGTCGAG
>JBOGIE010000322.1:0-3083 GCA_050742435.1 Acidimicrobiales bacterium
GACATCCCCGACGCCACCACGAACACGCCGCTGGCCACCCGGAACCGGAAGTCGTCCTCGTCGAGCATCCGGCCCAGCCGCGAGCTGTCGAAGTCCTCGGGATCCTTCGGGCGTCGCTGCCGCCACCTCTGCCGTACCCATACGGAGGCGGCCACCACGGCCCCGCCCAGCACGATCGGCACCACCCAGCCCCAGCCCACCACCGCGCTCCCGCCGGCGCCGTCGTCCTCCGCCCGGCCGGCCTGGGGAAGGGTGGGCGCGGTCGCCACCGGCGCGTCGGGGACCGCCGTCGTCGCCGGCGGTGGGGTGGTCGAGGAGGGCGCCGGGCCGGGATCTCCTGCGTCGTCGGCCGCCGAGAACAGCGACACGGCGACGAACAGCCCGACGCAGGCGGCGGCGATGGCCAGGACGGGCACCCGGGTGACCTCCAACAGCGGAGGGGCGGCGCCCGGGTGCGCACCCGAGGCCTGGTCCGGGCCGGCGGCGTCCGCCCTCGCAGCGGCTGACGGCACCGGTGCCGCCTTGGGCACGAGGACGGGCGGGGCGACCTGGCGACGGCCGACCGTAGCCAGCCAAGTCTTGAGCAGTGCCTCGGTCTGGTCCTCGACCGGGTCGAGGTCGCGCACCCGCAGCAGATTGGTCCGTAAGGAGGCGGCCGATTCCCGGATGCCGTCGGGCACGTCGGGTGCGTCGAGGTCGTCCAGCTGCTCGTACAGGGCGCCGAACCGCTCGATGTGGGCCAGCCCGGCGACCACGAGCTTGGCCGCCCGGTCGATCTCCTCGGCTGTGGCGAAGCTGGCCGGCCCCAGGGCGTCGCCCACCGGCGACTCCTCGAGTGCCCGGCGGGCCGGGGCGCGGTCCTCCGCCCGGACTTCGTCCAGTAGCCGGTCGCGCTCCCGCTCGAGCCGGACGACCTCGTCGGTCAGCAGCTTGAAGGCGTCGACCGCCTTCTCGATGCGCTGGTACGACGGGCCACCGACCGCCCACGTGCTCCACTCGGCCTCGGTGCGGCCCCGGTCCCAGGCGTCCAGGGCGTCCCGGGCGGCGACGTCGAGGAACAGGTTGGCGCCGGTGCCGCCGGTCACGCGCATCCGGCCGCCCACCCGGTACTGGGCGGCGCGGGCGCGGTCGAAGAGGAAGGCCAGCCGCCGGGACAGGTCGCGCCGGGGCCGGATCCGCTGCTGGTAGCGCTCGATGTTCTGGACGCCCAGCAGCCCGAGGACCAGCACGGCCAGGGGCCAGCCTGCGGCATCCCGCACGGTCACCGTCACCGCCACGTCCCCCTCGTCCGTACCCGGGAGCAGGTCGACCGTGCCCTCGTACCTCCCGGGCCCGTCGATCCCCCGGACGGCGAACCGGTCCTCCTCGCGGACGACCTCGGCCAGGTCGCCGTCGCCCGACGCGATGGTCCCGAGCCGCACCGGATCGGCCGGCCCGGGAGGCAGGCCGGGCGGCGCGTCGATGGTGCGCATCCGCACCGGTCCTCCGAACGGCGTCACGCGCGTCCCCGAGAAGCTCAGCCGGCTCGGCAACGTCGCCGCCTCTTCCTTGAGGTGGGCGGTCCTGATGGGCCGCCGGGCCACCGCCCCGGCGCCACTGGTGACGACCAGCTCCCCCGACCCGGCCACCTCGCGGGCCAGGGAGATGACGAACGACGCCACTTCCCCGGTCGGCACCGGCTCGGCCGGCACGGGCTCGACCACCTGGATCACGCCCTCGGGCTGGAAGATCACGTGCATGCGCAGGGCGTGCGGCCCTCCCCCTTGCCCCTGGAAGAGCTGCACCCGCCACCGGCGCGTCTCCGGAAGGTCGTCGAGGTCGATCACGACCGGCCGCTGGTCCAGGAACTGCAGCCCCGTCTGGGCCACGGCGGACGCCGAGAAAGGGAACAGCGACAGGAGGAGCACGCCCGCCACGAGCGTCGCAGCCGCCACCGGCCCATCATTCCCGGCCCGGGTCTGCGCCGCAACGGGGCGGGTTCGGCCGATGGGTCAGACTTGTTCCGTGGTGGACAGCCCCCTGCGCCGGTCGGTCGAGGCGTTCGTGACCGACCTCGCGCCCGTCCTGGTCGACCTGGTGCGCGACCTCCCGCTGGCCAAGGCCGACAAGCTGCCCGAGGACGTCGCCCTCGAGGCGTTCAACCTGACTGCGGCGTTCATCGACGCCGACGGCCGCCACACCGACGACGAGCTGTGGGCGTTCGTCCACGTGTTCGCCGCCCACTTCGACACCGTCGCCCGGGCCGGCAACCCGCCCGCCCTGCGGGCCGCCGGCCTCCTCACCGGCCGGCGGACGTTCCTCGACGCCCCGTCGCCCCTGTTCGAGGTGCTGGTGCGGGCCGACAGCCGCGGGGGCAGGAACCACGCGTGGCGGTACTACCTGGCCGCCGTCGACATCGCCCACGCCGTCTTCGCCCTCGACGACAACCCCTCGCACGCCGAACTGACCGCGGTCGAACGCTTCCGCTCCATGCTGCTGCGGGCCATCGACGGGGCCGGCGTCCCCCGGCCGGGCGGTCCTGCCCGCCAGCCGGGCGGCGCCGGACCGGGCTCCCCGTCCGCCGACGGCCAGAAGGAGGCGGAGGCGGAGCCGGAGGAGCCGCTGGAGCCGGCCCGCCCGCTGGAGGAGCTGCTGGCCGAGCTCGACGACCTGGTCGGCCTGGCCCCGGTCAAGGCCGAGGTGAAGCTGGTCACGAACCTGCTGCGCATCGAGAAGCTGCGCACCGAGCGGGGCCTCAAGGTGGTCGAGCACAGCCGGCACCTGGTGTTCACCGGCAATCCCGGCACGGGCAAGACCACCGTCGCCCGGCTGCTGGCCCAGATCTACCGGACCCTCGGTGTGGTGGAGAAGGGCCAGCTCGTCGAGGCCGACCGCTCGGGGCTGGTGGCCGGCTACATCGGCCAGACGTCGATCAAGGTCAAGGAGACCTTCACCAAGGCCCTGGGCGGGGTCCTGCTCATCGACGAGGCCCACGCCCTGGCCCGGGGCCAGGAACGGGACTTCGGCCACGAGGCCATCGACATGATCGTGAAGCTCATGGAGGACCACCGCGACG
Organism: Acidimicrobiales bacterium; assembly: GCA_050742435.1. Classification (GTDB taxonomy): domain Bacteria; phylum Actinomycetota; class Acidimicrobiia; order Acidimicrobiales; family AC-14; genus CADCTB01. The sequence goes on from JBOGIE010000322.1 coordinate 3,056, forward strand.
ACGTGGTGCTCATCGTGGCCGGCTACCC
>JBOGIE010000323.1:0-3083 GCA_050742435.1 Acidimicrobiales bacterium
TCGACGAGATCCGCCGCCGGGCCCGGGCCGGCCGGCCCGAGAACGCCCTCGGCGAGCTGCTGCTCGACCAGCGGGTGGTGGCGGGCATCGGCAACATCTGGCGGTGCGAGGCCCTGTTCCTGGAGCGGCGCAGCCCGTGGGCGCCGGTGTCGAGCCTGACCGACGAGGAGCTCGACGCCCTGGTGTCGACGGCAGCCCGGATCATGGGGGAGAACCTGGGACCGTTCACCGGGCGGCCCCAGCGGTGGGTGTACCGACGGACCGGCCGGCCGTGCCGGCGGTGCGGCACGCCGATCCAGTCGCGGGCCCAGGGCGAGCAGGCCCGCACCACCTACTGGTGCCCGAGCTGCCAGCCGGGCTGAGCCGGCCGGACGGCACGGCCCGGCGCGCCGACGACGTGCTCATGCAGCACTTCGTACGCCGCCGAGCTGTGCTCGTACATGCGACAAGCATGCCGTCACACCGGGCATCGATCGGGTGGATGCTCCGCACGCGTGTCCACGCCGGCGTTGACCCCACCCGCCCGCGTGTAGACCACCATCATCTCCACCGGAGCGTCGCTCTCATTCCGGGCCAGGTGGTTCTCCAAGCCACCGATGTACGGATCCTCGGGGCCGAACGACCGGGGCCGGCAGCTCCGGTCGTACACGGTGAGGGCCCCCGACATCACGATGACCGTGTGGACTCCGGCGTGCGAGTGCCAACCGCTCGACTCTCCAGGTTGGTAGGTCGTCCGTTGGACGCTCACCGGCAGAGCTTTGGGCTGGCTGCTTGCCGCGGCCGGCACCCCCGCCGCCGGCGCCGCCCTGTCCGTGCCTGCCCCATTGGCCAGTCCGTATCCGGCCACCGGCGCGAGGAGCCCTCCGACGACGGCCAGCCCGACCGCCGTCCGCCTGCCAAGTGCTATTCGCGTCATCGGTCCTCCTTGCCGTGGGACCATACGGACGGCCGCGAACGCGAGAGGAACGTCAGAGGAACGGCGAGCCGATGACAACCAGCATCAGCATTCGTCTGGCCGGCACCCTCGAGGTGCAGGTCGACGGCCGGGCGATAGGCGACGCCCTCGGCCCGCTGGGTCGGCTGGCCCTCGCCTACCTGGTGGTCGAACGCCGGCGTGCGGTGGCCCGCGACGAGCTGGCTGACGTGCTGTGGGGGGAGGATCTCCCCGCGACCTGGACGGCGGCCCTCCGGGGCGTCGTGGGCCGGATCCGAGCGGCCTTCGCGTCGGCCGGGCTGGATGCGGCGGCGCTGATCACCAGCGAAGCCGGCTGCTACCGGCTGTGCCTGCCGGCCGGAACGGTCGTCGACACCGAAGCGGCCGCCGCCGCCCTGCAGGAGGCCAAGGACGCACTCGCCGGCGGCGCCGACGACCCGGCGATGGAGCTCGCCGAGCAGGCGGCGGCGATGACTGCGGGACAGTTCCTGGCCAGCGCGGCCGGGTGGTGGGTGGAGCGGCGCCAGGCGCAGTGGGGCGAACTGCACCTGGAGAGCCTGGAGGTGCAGTCGGCGGCCGCGGCGCGCGCCGGACGGGTGCGCGAGGCGGTCGAGGCGGCGGAGGAGGCCATCGCCGCCCAGCCCTTCCGGGAGTCGGCGCACCGGCGGCTGATGGCGGCGCATGCCGCGGCCGGGAACCGGGGGGAGGCGCTGCGGGCGTACGAGCGGTGCCGCCGGATCCTCGCCGACGAGCTGGGCGTCGACCCCTCGCCGGCCACGGAATCGGCCTACCTGGACCTCCTCGGCGTCGGACCGGCAACGGCCGGTGGGGGGCCGGAGGCCACCGCTTCGGAGTTGCCGCCCCCCGGCAACCTGCCGGCGGAGACCACCAGCTTCGTGGGGCGGAGGAACGAGCTCGCCGCCATCACCGCGCACCTCGAGTCCACCCGCCTGCTGACCCTGGTCGGGCCCGGGGGCGTTGGGAAGAGCCGGCTGGCCCTGCAGGTGGCCGCGGCATCCAGATCGGCTGGCTTTCCCGATGGCGTATGGCTCGTCGAGCTGGCCGGCCTGGCCGACCCTGATCTGGTGGCGCACCAGGTCCTCGGGGTGCTCGGGGTCGCCGAGGTCGTCGGGCAGGCACCCGCCAGCACGCTGGCCGAGCATGTGTCCACCCGGCGGCTCCTCCTCGTCCTCGACAACTGCGAGCACCTGGTGGAGTCGTGCGCCGCGCTCGCCGGTGCACTCCTGCGGGCCGGCCCCGGGCTGCAGATCCTGGCCACGAGCCGCCAGCCGCTCGGAGTCGACGGCGAGTCCGTCTGGGTGGTCCCGCCCCTGTCCACTCCCGACCCCGAGGAGGTGTCGTCGGATGCCGACGCCCTCCACTACGAGGCTGTCCGGCTGTTCGTCGACCGGGTCCGTGCCGCGGTTCCGGGGTTCGACCTGGGCCGGGCCGCGGCCCGGTCGGCGGCGGTGATCTGCCATCGCCTGGACGGCATGCCCCTGGCCGTCGAACTGGCCGCGGCGCGGGCACGCGTGCTCTCGGTGGAGGAGATCGCCCGGCACCTCGACGACCGGTTCCGGCTCCTGGTGGGTGGACCGCGCACCGCACCGAGCCGCCACCAGACCCTCCGCGCCGCCCTCGACTGGAGCTACGAGGCCCTTTCCGTGCCCGAGTCCAGGCTGTTCCGGCGCCTGGCCGTCTTCGCCGGCGGGTTCGTCCTGGAGGCCGCCCGGCAGGTGTGCGTCTCCGACCCGCACGAGTGCGACGTGCTCGAGGCCCTGTCGGGGCTGGTCGACAAGTCGCTCGTCACCGTCGACCGGTCCGCCGGCGTCAGCCGGTACCGGCAGCTGGAGACCATCCGCCAGTACGCGCGAGACCGGCTGGGCGAGCATGGCGAGGAGCACACCGTCGGCCGTCGCCACCTTCTGTGGGCCGCGGGCCTGGCCCAGGACGCGGAGAAGGGGCTGGAGGGGGCCGACCAGGACCGGTGGCTGAGGGTGCTCGACTCGGATCGGGACAATTTCCGGGCCGCGCTTGACTGGGCGGGGGCCAACGACGCGGTCCACGACGGTTCCCGGCTGGCCACCGCCCTCTGGCGCTTCTGGGAGATCCGGGGCTACCTGAGCGAAGGCCGGTCGCGGCTGCATCG
>JBOGIE010000324.1:0-3081 GCA_050742435.1 Acidimicrobiales bacterium
GCGTACTCGTCGTGATGCCGCCTGTCGCGACATCGATGCCCTCGTCGTCGGAAGAGAACAAGCCAACGATGACGATCAAGGCGAACACGCCCGTGACGATCTGCGCCCAAAGGGGCCAACCACGGAAACCCGTCCACACTCGCCGAATCCAGGCCACGCGGCAACCTCCCGGCCAGCCGTGGTGGAGGACGCTACCGCCACGTAGGGCAACGGACTCCCCTACCGTGGAGGGGCGGTGGTGACAGAGCGGGCGGGGCCGCTCACCGGCGAAGACGGCGCCACCGATGAGTTCGCTGGTCGCCCGTCGTCCTAGGGAGCGCTATGTCACCGATTCTCGAAGCCCACGGCCTCACCAAACGGTTCAAGACCACCCAGGCCCTCGCCGGCCTGGACCTCATCGCCGAGCGGGGGCAGGTCACCGCCATCCTGGGCCCCAACGGGGCGGGCAAGACCACGTTCATCCGCATGGTGGCCACCCTGCTCGTGCCCGACGACGGCACGCTCACCGTGGCCGGGATCGACGCCATCAGGGAGCCGGCCCGGGTCCGCCAGGCCGTCGGCCTGGCCGGCCAGTCGGCCGCGGTGGAGGGGGCGATGACCGGCCGGGAGAACCTGGAGCTCGTCGGCCGGCTGTTCGGGCACGATTCCAGGCAGGCCAAGGCCAGCGCCAACGAGGTGCTGGAGCTCATGGGGCTGACCGAGGCGGCCGACCGCCTGGTCCGCACGTACTCGGGCGGCATGCGCCGCAAGCTCGACCTCGGCGCCAGCCTGGTGGGCGCCCCCGAGCTGCTGCTGCTCGACGAGCCGACCACCGGCCTCGACCCCCGCAGCCGCAACGATCTCTGGGACGCCATCCGGGAGCTGGTCTCGGCCGGCACCGACGTCCTGCTCACCACCCAGTACCTCGACGAGGCCGACCATCTGGCGGCCCAGATCGCCATCATCGACCACGGCAAAGTCATCGCCCAGGGGACCCCCGACGAGCTCAAGTCCCTGGCCGGGATCGACGTCGTCCAGGTCCACGTGGCCGACCCCGACGACATCGACCGGGCGCTCGGCGCCCTGGCCCCCCTGGGAGCGGAGGAGCCCCGGGTCGACCGTCCCACCCGGTCGATCACCGTGCCGGTGGAAAAGGGGTCGGCCCGGCTGCTGGAGGCAGTCCGGGCCCTCGACGCCATGGACCTGGAGGTCAGCGACATCGGCCTGCGCCGGGCGACCCTCGACGAGGTGTTCCTCAGCCTCACCGGCCGGCCGGCGGAGGAGCAGGCCGAGCCGGACGAGAAGCCCCGCCGTGGCCGGCGAGCCAAGGCCCGCACCGAGGAGGTCGCCCGATGACCGCCGCCAACCCCGCCCTGGGCGCCGACACCCCCCGCGCCCTCAACCTCCCCCGGCCGACCCGCCAGGCCGGGTTCCTGACCACCATCCTGGGCGTGGCTCGCCGTACCGTCCTGCGCAACATCCGCAATCCCCAGGTGTTCGTGGTCGGGATGATCCAGGGCGCCATGTTCCTGCTCATCTTCCGGTACGTGTTCGGGGGGGCCATCACCAGCGGCATCCGCTACGTGGACTTCCTCGTCCCCGGGTTCGTGGGCACGGGCGTCCTCTTCGCCGGGATGGGGTCGGCCATCGGGGTGGCCGAGGATCTCCAGGAGGGCTTCTTCGACCGGCTCCGATCCTTGCCCGTCCCCCGGACCGCGGTGGTCGGAGGGCGGGTGCTGGCCGACACGGTGCTGGCCGGGATCGGCCTGGCCGTGACCATCCTGGTGGGGTTCCTGGTCGGGTTCCGGACGTCGGCCCCGATCGGCGGCTTGCTCCTGGCCGTCGCCCTGTGCCTGTTCGCCGCCTTCGCCTTCACGTGGATGTTCGTCCTGATGGGCATCGTCTCGGGCAACCCCCAGGCCGCCCAGGGCATGGGCCTGCTGGTCTTCCCGTTCACCTTCGTGTCGAGCGCCTTCGTGCCCGTCGAGTCGATGCCCGGCTGGTTGCAGGCCTTCGCCAACAACCAGCCCCTGACCCAGGTGGTGAACGCCACCCGGGCCTTCTCCCTGGGCGACGACGCGGAGCGGGTCCTCGGCCACACTGCGGGCTACTTCGCCAGCCGGACGGTGCTGTGGTGCCTGCTGTTCATCGTCGTCTTCGCCCCGCTGGCCGCCCGCCGCTACCAGAAGGGCTGATCCGCCTCAGTCCGGCTCAGCCGGCGTCGAACCAGCCGGCCACGTCGGCGACCAGATCGGTGGTACCGGCGGCGTTGTAGGCCGCCAGCGAGCCGCCCGCCCCCAGCTTGGCCACCACCAGGTTGGGAACGGTCTGGCCGGCCACGAAGTTCAGGTTCGACACCACCGGCATGGCCTCTCCTCCGGGGAAGACGGTGAGGTAGCTGGAGGCGGTGGGCCCGGTGACGGCGACGTTGAGCACCACCGCCGTCGCCCCGGTGGCCGGGACCCCGCCCTCGCCGGCGACCTGCACGCCCATGGTGGCGGCCGGGCCGAGGGGACCGGCTCCGAACCGGGTGTCGAGGACGCGGCCGGGCGTGACCGGGTGGAAACGGCCGCCGGTGGTCGAGGCGCCGTCGTCGTACCAGCCGGCCACGTCGGCGATGACGTCGGTCGACCCGGCGGCGTTGAACAGCGAGAGCCGGCCGCCGGCGCCCAGCTTGGCCGTCACCAGGTTGGGCACCGTCTGCCCGGCCACGAAGTTCAGGTTCGACGTCGGGGGCAGGGCCTCGCCGGCGGGAAAGGCAGTGAGGTAGCCGGCCATGGTGGCGCCGGTCACGGCCACGTTGAGGATCACGGCCGACACGCCCGTGGCCGGGACGCCGCCCTGGCCGGTGACCTGCAGGTCGAAGGTGGCCGCCGGACCCAGCGGTCCGAGACCGAACCGGGTGTCGAGGATGCGGGCCGGGGTCAGGGGGTGGTAGCCGGCACCGTCCGCCACCGTGCCGTCGTCGTACCAGCCTTCGACGTCGGCGATGACGTCGGTCCAGCCCGCGGCGTTGAAGACCGAGAGGCGGCCCCCGGCGCCCAGCTTGGCGGTGACCAGGTTGGCCACGGTCGCCCCGGCCGCGTAGTTCAGGTTGGAGGC
>JBOGIE010000325.1:0-3073 GCA_050742435.1 Acidimicrobiales bacterium
GTCGCGGCTTCTGGAGGAGCTGGCCCGACCCCGCCCGTAGCATCGGCGGCGACGTGACCATCGACGTGGTGATCCCGGCGCGCAACGAGGCGGCCACCGTCGCCGACGTGGTGTCGGCGGCCCGGGCGTGCCGGTTCGTCCGGGAGGTGGTTGTGGTCGACGACGCGTCGGACGACGGGACGGCGGGGCGGGCGGCCGCCGCCGGGGCCAAGGTCGTACGCCGGGAGGCCGGGAGCGGGTCGAAGGCCCACGCCATGGAGGTCGGGGTGGCGGCCAGCGACGCCGAGGCCATCCTGTTCTGCGACGCCGACTGCGTCGGCCTGACCGCCGCCCACCTGGACGGCATCTGCGTCCCGTTCGTCGAGGGCCGGGCCGCCATGTCGGTCGGCTTCTTCGACTACGGGCTGCTCAACCCGCTGGTCCTGCGCTTCCCGCCGACCAGCGGCGAGCGGGTCGTCCCCCGCTGGGTGTGGGACGCCGTCCGTCCGGAGAAGCGGTCGGGCTACTCGATCGAGATCATGATCAACGAGGTGATCGCCGAGGGACGGCTGCCGACCACCGTGCGGACCATGTACGGCGTCACCCACCGGACCAAGCGGGACAAGCTCGGGGTGCGGACGGGCTACCGGGAGACGTGGCGCATGTTCTGGCACCTGGTCGGCCTGCCGTTCCGGGGCGTGGTCCGCTGGCGGACCTACTGGTTCTACCTGCGGGAGCTCACCGTCGAGGAGTGAGGCCAGCGGGTGCGCACGACCGCCGCGCCGCGGGAGCCGAAGTGGGCCTCCACCAGCAGGTCGTGAAGCCCGGGGCGGCCGTGCGCCCGCCAGTCGTCCAGGAGGGCGACCAGGGCGCCGGCCGCCCGGCGGTCGCCGTTGGACTCCAGGGTCACCGCCCTGCCGCCCTCGGTGGGGGCCAGGACGGCGAGGCTCCGCCCGTCGGTGGTGGCCGCGGCCACCGGCCCGTAGGAGACCCGCGGCTGGCCCGAGCGGAAGGAGGAGAGCATGACCGCGTCCTGGGGCCGGCCCAGTCGCAGGTACAGCCACGGATGGCTTTCGGGACCGAGGCGCAGTCGCCGGCGGGCGGCGGGAGGCTGCAGCATCACCTCGGCCAGGCGCCGGCGGGCGCCGGGGGTCAGCCGGCGGAGGCCGTCGCCGGCCAGGGAGGCCAGGGAGCGGTGCTCCCCGTCGACCTGCTCGGTCACCGAGATGCCGGACCCCTGAGGGCCGACCGTCCGCAGCTGGGCGTCGCGGAGGACCATGAAGGCCCCGTCGTCCACGTCGGTCGACCGGAGGCGGTCGCCCTCCTTGCGCAGGGTGACGACGGCCTGGACGGCCGGCCCCTCGAGGTGGAGCGGCAGCTGGAGCAGCCCCTCAGGCGCCAGCTGGTCCAGCCAGGGCCGCTGGAGGGTGCCGGTGCTGGCGGTGAGGACGATCCGGTGGTAGGGCGCACCCGCGGCCCAGCCCTCTCGCCCGTCGCCCTGGACGACTTGGACGTTCGAGCCGTAGCCGGCGGTGGCCACGGCCCGGCCGGCGGCGGTGGCCAGGTCGCCCTGGACGTCGACCGAGACGACCGACCCCGTCCCACCCACCAGCGTGGCCAGCAGGGCGGCGTTGTACCCGGTGCCGGCGCCGATCTCCAGCACCCGGTGACCGGGCCGGAGCTCGAGCCGCTCCAGCATGATGGCCATGATCCCGGGCTGCGACGACGAGCTGGTGGGTGCGCCCCGGTCGTCCTTCCGGGTGATCACCGCCCTGTCGACGTAGACCGCCTCCAGCCCTTCGGCCTCTGCCGTGGCGGGCAGGAAGTGCTCGCGGGGGACGGCCAGGAACGCCTCGCGGACACGGCCGTCGGTGAGCGTGCCGTTGGCCTGGAGGCCCTCCACCATCCGCCGCCGCAGCGTGCGGGCGGACGCCCGCCGGGGGGCGCCCACTACCGAGCGGGGCGGCGGGCGACCACGGTGACGAGGGGCGGGAGGACGACAGGATCGTCCCCCGGGTCGACCCCGGTCAGGTGGGCCAGGTAGTCGGCCACCGGCCCCGGGCCGGCGCCGGCCGGCGCCTCGGCCCAGGCGTCGACCACGTCGAGCCCGGCGTCGCGGGCCAGGGCGGGCAGGAGGGCGCCCACGTCGGGATGGCGGGCGTCGGGCATGGACAGGGGCGACCCGCCGACCCGGCCGGCGGTGGTGATCGGCTCCTGGGCGACCACCCAGCCCCCCGGCCGCACGGCCCCGCCCATGCGGGTGAGCACGGCCAGCGGGTCGTGCACGTGGAGCAGCAGGAACCGGCAGAAGGCCAGGTCGACCGGCTCGGGGAGCAGCAGGTCCTCGCCGGCCTGGGTGATGGCCACGACCTGGGTGGAGGTGGCCGCCGCCTCGGCCACCTGGTCGCGGGCGGCGGGGTCGCTGTCGACCGCGTAGATGCGGCCGTCGCGCCCCACGACCTCGGCCAGGGCCACGCTCACGTCGCCCCCGCCCGCGCCCACGTCGGCGCACCGCCAGCCCTCGCGCAGGCCCAGCCGGTCGAGGGCGGTCATCAGGGGCCGCCGGTAGACGTCGTTGCGCAGCCCCAGTTCGATCACGGTGCGACGTTACGCTCCGGCCACGTGACGGCCCTGCAGGATTCGCTCTCGGCCTGGGCCGAGGAGGCCCGGCGCGACCTGCCGTGGCGGCGCACCCGCGACCCGTGGGCGGTGCTGGTCAGCGAGCTCATGCTCCAGCAGACGCAGGTGCGGCGCGTCGTCCCCCGGTACGAGGCCTTCCTCGACCGGTTCCCCACCCCCGCCGCCACCGCAACCGCGCCGGTGGCCGACGTGGTGCGGGCGTGGGCCGGGCTCGGGTACAACCGCCGGGCGGTGAACCTCCACCGGGCCGCGGCCGAGGTCGTCCGCGGCCACGGCGGCGCCCTGCCCGCCACCTTGGAGAAGCTGGTGGCCCTGCCGGGCGTGGGCCCGTACACGGCACGCGCCGTGCTGGCCTTCGCCTTCGAGGTCGACGTGGGGGTGGTGGAGGTCAACAGCGCCCGGGTGCTGGCCCGGGCCTTCGCCGGGCGGGCGCTCGCCGCCGGGGAGGCCCAGG
>JBOGIE010000326.1:0-3065 GCA_050742435.1 Acidimicrobiales bacterium
CCTCGAGACGGCCGCCTCCACCGCCTCGAGCAGCGGCACCCGGGTGACGCCCTGGTCGAGGGCCACCAGCCCCCACGAGGCCCCCTGGTCGCGGAAGCCGAACACCGAGGCCCAGCGCTCGGCGAAGGTCCCCCGTGTGCCCTCGAGGGTGATGGCCGCCCCGACCAGCGTCTCGCCCGGGGCCCGGGCGGAGTTCACCATGCCGGCGGTGAAGCCCGGCTCGGCGGCCAGGCGCGGGAAGAGGTCGCGGAAGTACTGGTACGAGCGGCCCTCGTTGGGCCCGAGCTGGGCGGTGAACCCCTGGCTGCGGGCGTCGAGCTGGCCGCCGAGCTCGATGGCGTCGGAGAGGTAGCGCTGGTCCCACCCGTCGCTGGGCGACGCCTCCAGCGGCGTGACCCGGGTGGGGAACTGCCCGGCGGGCGGGAGCGACGCCTGGCGCAGGGCGGGGACGGCCAGCGTGGATCCGCCCGCGCTGAGCTGGGCCGTGCCCTCGTAGGCGGCGACCAGCAGGGCCACGCCCCGCGAGATGCGGGCGTCGCCGTGGACGGCGACCTGGGCGTCGGTCACGGCGACGGTGTACGGCCCCCCGTCGGAGACCACCAGCAGGTCGCCGGCCATGAGGGCCGGCCGCACCTCGTCGTCGTCGCCCTCGGCCGACCGCATCTCCAGCTCCGAGCCCACCCGCAGCTCGAGGCGGCGGTCGTCGGGGAGGCGGATGACGGCCGTGCCCTCGCGGACGCGTACCCGGTCGCCGGCCTTGAGGTCCCGGGACCCGTTGGTCACCTCGACCCGGTCCTCGCCCGGGCGGGTGACGTCGGCCTGGCCTTCGACGGTGAGCCGCCCGGCGGCCGGGCGCGACGACCCCGTGCACCCGGCGATGGCCACGACAAGGAGGGTGACGATGGCCGCGGCGAGGGCCCACCTGGTCCTGGTCAACGGGCACCGGCCCTGGTGAGCCGGGACGCCCGCGCCGGCGGGCTCACCGGGAGGACGATCGAGAACGTCGACCCCTCACCCGGAGTCGTCTCGCACGTCAGCTGCCCGTGGTGGGCCTTGACGACCCGCCGCACGAGGGCCAGGCCCAGCCCGAGCCCACCGAACTGGCGGGTGGGCGAGCTGTCGCCCTGGGCGAAGTCCTCGAAGATGCTGTCGAGGCGATCGTCGGGGATGCCGATGCCGTGGTCGCGGACCGAGATCCGCACGGCCGGCGCCTCGTCACCGTCCTCGGTGCCGTTGGTGGAGAGGGATGCGGTCACGGATACGGCGCCTCCTGCGGGCGAGAACTTCACGGCGTTGTCGACCAGCTCGTCGAGGCAGCGCTCGAGGAGCCGACGGTCCCCGGTGAGGTCGGGGAGGTCGCGGGCCACCCGCCGGGTGATGGGGTGCTTCTCGTCGACCCGGTCCTTCCACCGGGTCACGACCGACTCCAGGAGCGGGCGGACGGCCACCGGCTCCCGCCGCACGTTGAGAGGGGTGGCCTCCTGGGCGGCCACGTCGAGCAGCCGCTGGACGACCAGCTCCAGCCGGTCGGCCGCCTCGGCGATCTCCTCCAGGGACTGGCGGGCCTTGGCTTCGGGGACCTTGCGACGCAGGAGCAGTTCGGCATACCCCTTTATCGGCACGAGTGGGGTCCGAAGTTCGTGACTTATGTTCGAGAGCAGCTCGCTCTTGGCCCGCTCCGCCTCCCGCTCCCTGCGCATGTCGCGGAGCACGTACACCCCACCGGCCGGGGGTGCGCCGGGGCGGCCCAGGCTTCCGGCCGAAAGGGCCACCGGTATCCGGTCCTCGTCCCGGACCACCACCGCGGCCACGCTCCACGGCTCGGACGAGGGGGCAGCCAGCCGGGCCGACAGGTCGGCCCCGTCCTCGGTGAGGATGGTGGCGACCGAGGAGGCCGACCTGCCCAGGGCGTCCCGGGCCCGGACGCCGAAGAGCTCCTCGGCGGCGGCGTTGAACGTGGTGATCCGACCCCCGGCGTCCACGGCCATGAGGGCTTCCCCCATCCCGGCCACCACCGTCTCCAGGCGGGTGCGGGTCTTGGCCTCCTCCTCCGCCGTCTGGCGCAGCTCGGCGGCCAGCGTCTCGATCGACTCGGCCATGGAGTCGAACGTGGCCCCCAGGACGCCCACCTCGTCGGGGCTGGACACGTTGGTCCGCACGCTCAGGTCGCCGCCCTGGATGGCCTCGGCGGCGCGGGTCAGGCGGCGCAGCCCCAGCCCGATCCGCTCCCCCACGTACACGGCCACGAAGAAGGCGGCCAGGGCGGTCAGGAGGCCGACCAGGAACAGGTTGCGGAACAGGGAGTTGCGGGTGTCGTCGACCACGGTGGTGGGCAGGGTGGCCACCACCGCCAGCAGCCGGGTGCCGTCGGGGGACGTGACCGCCCGGGCGGCGAGGAAGGTGCCACCGGCCACCGCGCTGGCCCGGCCCCGCTCGCCGAGGGCCTCCCGGGCCACGTCGAGCACCGGCCCGCTGGCCAGGGGCTGGCCGTAGCTGACCAGCACCCGCTGGCGGTCGACGAGGGCCAGCGTCACCGCCGGGTCGTTGCCGGCCCGGGCCTGGAGGTAGCCGAGGTCGAGGTCGGCCGAGGCCAGGACCAGGCCCACGGGCCGGACCCCTTCGGCCGACTGGGCCCTGACCACGTGGACGCCGACGGCGAGGACCCGGTCGCCCAGGATCTCGACGGATCCCGCCTCGTCCTTGCGCTGGGTGAGGACCTCGGTGACGGCGCGCGAGCCGATGAGGGCGTCCACCCCTGCGCCGTCGAGTCCCACGGCGGCGATGACCCGCCGCCTCTCGGTGGCGTAGAGGAGCGGGCCGTTCGCCGAGAGGAGCCCGCCGCGCACGAAGTCCTCGAGGTTGGTGAGGATGCTCTCGTCGGCGGTGGGGCGGTTCGACAGGCCGACCAGGAACTCGGCCGGGCGACCCTGGATGGTGAGGGCGACCAGCTTGGCGCTGTTGCGGGCGTCCTTGCCCGAGGTGGTGAGGATCTCCTCGGCCTCGGCCAGGGCCCGGCTGTCGACCCGGCGCAGGGCCTCGGCCTCGACGTTGCCCGAGATGACGAT
>JBOGIE010000327.1:0-3060 GCA_050742435.1 Acidimicrobiales bacterium
CCCGCTTCCTGCCCGCGGCCCTCGGGCCGGCCCACGAGGTGCTGGTCGACCTCAAACGGGCCCTCGACCCGGCCGGCGTCCTCAACCCGGGCAAGCTCGGGCTGCCCGACCCCTTCGGCGACGTGGGGTGGCCAGGATGGTGAAGGTCGACCGCGCCGCGGTGCTGGCCGGGGCCAAGCTGGCCCTGATCGTGGCCGCGGGGTCGATCGTCGTGGCCCAGACCATCACGTCGCTCACCGACGGCGACGCCAACCTCCTCCTCTACCTCGTCCTCCTGGGCGGCCTGGCCGCCGGCGGGCGGGTGGCCGGGCGCCGCCAGCCCGAAGCGCCCCTCACCCACGGCGCGCTGGCCGCCCTCTCGGCCTACGTCGTGGTCATTGCCGTGAACACGGTGATCGACCTGCTCCGGGGCCAAGAGGTGGCCGACCCCGTGTCGCTGATCTTCAACGGGCTCATGGCCGCCTCGGCCGGCATGTTCGGTGGCTACCTCACCTTGGTCCGCCCCCGGCGCGACCGGGACACCGAGGCGCCTTGAGCATCCTCGTGGTCGACGTCGGCACGAGCAGCGTGCGGGCGTCGGTGGTCGACGCGGACGCCACCGTCAGGCTGGTGCGCCGCCGCCCGCTCCTTCCGGCCACGCCGGCACCGGGCTTTGTGGAGCTCGACGCCGCCGCCCTGGCCGGCGCGGTGCTGGAGGTCAGCCGGGAGGCGATCGGAGCGGGCGGTCCGGTCGAGGCGGTCGGCATCGCCACACAGCGCTCGACCACGATCGTGTGGGACCGGGAGACGGGCCAGCCCGTCGGCCCTGGTATCGGCTGGCAGGACCAGCGAACGGTGATGATGTGCCTGGCCCTGCAGGCTCGGGGGCTGCGGCTGTCGCCCAGCAGCTCGGCCACCAAGCTGGCCTTCCTGCTCGACACCGCCGATCCCGACCGCACGCGGGACCTGTGCTTCGGCACGGTCGACTCCTGGGTGGCCTGGACCTTGTCCGCCGGGTCGCTGCACATCACCGACCTGTCCAACGCCGGCGTGACCGGTCTCATGCTGCTGGACGGCTCGGGGTGGGACGGCAAGGTCCTCGACGCCCTGCGCATCCCAGCCTCGGTGCTGCCCCGCATTGTGGACTCCTCCGACGTGGTGGGTGAAGCGCGGGCCCTTCCCGGCGCGCCGCCCATCGCCGGGATCGCCGGGGACCAGCAGGCGTCGCTCGTGGGCCAGGGGTGCACCAGGCCGGGGCTGGCCAAGATGACCTTCGGCACCGGCGGCATGCTCGACCTCTGCCTGGGGCCGGACCGCCCGGCGTTCGAGCAGCGGGGACCTCAAGGCACCTTCCCGATCGTGGCGTGGCGCCGGCACGGCCGCATCACCTGGGGCCTGGAGGCGTTCATGCTGACCGCGGGCCAGGCCGTCGAGTGGCTGCGGGACGACCTCGGGATTCTCGCCGACGCGGCCGAGTCGGAGACGATCGCCGCGGCGTGCGACACGACCGGCGACGTGTGGTTCGTCCCCGCGTTGTTGGGCATGGCCACGCCGGCATGGGACTTCGGTGCCCGCGGCACCCTGGTCGGGCTCACCGGGGGGACCGGGCGGGCCGAGGTCGTGCGGGCGGTGCTGGAAGGCGTGGCCCACCGGGGCGCCGACCTGCTGGAGGCGGCCGAGGCCGACGGGGCGTGCACCATCCCGTCGCTCCGGGTGGACGGGGGCATGAGCGCCAACGCGGTGTTCGTCCAGGCCCTGGCCGACGCCTGCCAGCGCCCGGTCGAGGTGTCGCCCGTCCTGGAGGCCACCACGCTCGGCGCGGCGTTCCTGGCCGGCATGGCCGTCGGCCGGTGGTCGGGCGAGGACGAGGTGGCTGCTACCTGGTCGCCCCGAGCCACGGTCGAGCCGGCCAGCCGTCCCGACCGCGACCGGTGGAAGGAGGCGTGCGCCCGGGCCCGGGGGTGGATCCCCGAACTGTCCGCCCTCGACTTCTGATCTCGGGGCAGGATGGAGGGGTGGCCGGTCGGTTCGTCGTCGCCCGCAACCCGGAGCCCGACTCCACACTCCCCTACCTGATCCGGCTGCCGCTCGGCGACGGCCTGGTCCTCAAGGCCCGGGACGTCTGGCCGCGGACGGCCAAGGTGTACTGCCACCGGGCCGAGGGGTGGCCGGACGAGCCCGACGTGGTCGAGGAGGTCGACGTCCGCTCCTGCGTGCGCCGGGGCCCGGCCGTCGACCTGGTCCTGGCCCGCGCCAGGGAGAACCGGTCCCAGCTGGTGTTCGCCCGGCTCAAGAACGGGCGGGAGGCGATCTTCTGGCAGACGGCCAGGACCACCCGCAAGGCGCGGCCGGGGTTGCGGGTGCCCACCCGCCGGGCGTCAGGGTGGCCGGTGTTGAGCGTGCTCGTCGACACCCGGGAGCGGTACCCGTACCGGTTCGTCCGCCAGCAGGTGAGCGTCGAGCGCCGGGCCCTGCCGGCCGGCGACTACGGGGTCGAGCTCGACGGGCAGCTCGTCGCTGCCGTGGAGCGCAAGACGGTGGCCGACCTGGCCAGTGTCCTCGTCGACGGGAGCATCGGCTACCTCCTCGCCGACCTGTCGTCGCTCCCGAGGGCCGCGGTCGTGGTGGAGGACCGCTACGCCGACCTGTACAAGCTCGAGCACGTCACCTCGGGCTTCGTCCCCGACCTTCTGGCCCGGGTGCAGGTGCGCTGGCCGTCGGTGCCGATCGTCTTCTGCGACACCCGGCCGCTGGCCGAGCAGTGGACCTACCGCTTCCTCGGGGCCGCCCTCTCGGAACTCACCGGACCGCGCGACAATGGGGGTGACGGTGAGTCGGCCGGGTGGCCGCGGCCCGGCAGCGACCGGGTCGAGGAAGGTCGGGGCTCCACAGGGCAGGGTGCTGGCTAGCGGCCAGTCGGGGTGACCCGCAGGAAAGTGCCACAGAAAACAGACCGCCGATGGCTCCCAGAGCACAGGTAAGGGTGAAACGGTGCGGTAAGAGCGCACCAGCGCCCGGGGCGACCCGGGCGGCTCGGCAAACCCCACCCGGAGCAAGGCCGAACAGGGGAGGGTGGCCCGC